>CALXSX010000021.1 GCA_944391265.1 uncultured Clostridia bacterium
GATAGAGTTTGTCTCGCGAATCAGAGGAGAAATTAAATTTAATTCAAAAAATGAGCTTGTTGACCAGATAAAAAGCGATATTATTAAAGCAAGAAAGGAACTGATATAAAATGGAAAGATTTACTGCTGTAATAACGGCATTTGAGGTGAGTGAAGCGATGAAATCGTCAAAACCAAACGCGCTGAATAAGATGTGCGGTGTGCCGATGCTTAGATTTGTTATAGACGCGGTAAAAGATGCCGGAGCCGAAAAAGTAATTTCAATCTCCGGAACATGTGAAGTCCCTGGCTGTGAATGTGACTTTGCCGAAAGCACAGCTGCCGCCATTTCGCGCAGTACGTCGAAAATTGCAGTTGTATGCAGGGGGGACATGCCGCTTCTTGATTCCCGTTCAATAAAAGATGCTGTTACAAATCATGTTTTGTCGCAAGCTGATGTTACTCTCGTAAATTCGGGCAAGGACAATTTTATGTATATTTTTAATACCTGTGAGATTGTGAAGGCTGCTGAATCAACAGAATTATTGGATTTTGAAAAACTTGCTGAAAACATAGGCAAAGCAGGAAAAACCGTTTTGACATATTCTGTTGAAGATGAAGTGCAGGCAACTGTAGTTACCGACAGAATAAAGCTCAGTGAGGCAGAGTCGCTAATGCAGGAAAAGATAAACCGCCAGTATATGGCAGACGGCGTTACTATACACAATCCGTCAACGGTAATTATAGAGCCTGGAGTAAAGATAGGTGTTGACTGTGAGATATATCCGAATGTTATATTACAGGCTGGAACGGTAATAGGCAAAAATGTTCTTGTCGGAAGCGGAAGCCGCCTGTCAGGCGCTAAGATAGGTGACGGCACAGATATACAAAGCTCTGTTATAATCGATTCGGAAATTGGATCCAATACCCATGTCGGGCCGTTTGCATATGTTCGCCCGAATTGTTGTGTAGGGGACGAGGTAAAAGTTGGGGATTTCGTTGAACTTAAGAACGCCAATATCGGCAGCGGAACGAAAATTTCTCATCTTACGTATGTCGGCGATGCAGATGTTGGTGAAAAATGCAATTTTGGCTGCGGAACGGTAACGGTGAATTACGATGGGAAAAAGAAGTACAGAACGAGAATAGGTGACAACGTATTTATCGGCTGTAATTCGAATCTCGTTGCACCGGTTACTCTGAAGTCCGGCGCATACACAGCCGCCGGCTCGACGATAACTGATGAGGTGCCTGAAAATACGCTTGCTATAGCGAGGGCAAGACAAATAAATAAAAGTACGTGGAATGACAGAAGAAAGTAAAAGCATCACATGAAAGGTGAGGTATAAATGTATCTTGCAGCAGGACTGGGAAATCCCGGAGATCAATATAAAATGACGCGTCATAATATCGGTTTTGAAGTAATAGATTATATGGCAAGAGAAAACAAGGTAAAGATAAAGAAGCTTAAATTTAAAGGAATATACGGAGAGATGAATATCTGCGGCGAAAAGCTTATACTGCTAAAGCCGCAGACATATATGAACCTAAGCGGAGAGAGCGTGTCTCAGTACTGCTCGTTTTTTAAAATACCACCAGAGAAAGTTATAATAATTTGCGATGATATATCGCTTCCGGCAGGGAAAATACGTATACGTACTAAAGGCTCCGCAGGCGGACACAACGGATTAAAATCAATAATACAATGTCTTTCAAGCGATGCTTTTATGAGAATTAAAATCGGAGTGGGCGCGCCTGAGAATGAGGGCTATGACCTTGCAGATTATGTGCTTGGCAGATTTACAAAGGATGAAATTCCTGTTCTGGAAAAGTCAATCATAAATTCTGCATCAGCTGTACGGGAGATAATCACTGCGGGTGCGGAAAGTGCCATGAACAAATTTAATTGACGGAGTGATTTTTTAATGAGGTTCGGAGATGTTCTGAACGGCAGCAACGCATTCAGAAAAGTGATTGCAAAAATAGATAATAATGAGTTTCCTGTAAAAATAACGGGCGTTTGTGAAAGTGCAAACGGACATGTAATTTCGTCAATAGCGTCAGCTTCTCGAGCTTTGGTTATATGTTACACCGATATGGAGGCAGCGGAGCTTTATAAGGATTTAACTTTCTATTCGGAGAATGTATACAGGTTCCCTACAAAGGAGCTTGTGTATTATAATGTAGATGCAGTAGGCCGTGAAAGTGAGAACAGACGTATTCGTGCGCTGTTTAATTGGAGTAAAGGCGGTATACTTGTGTCATCGGTTGACGCAATTATGCAGTACACGATGCCCAGAAACCATTTTGACTCTGATAGATTAGAGCTTAAGATTGGTGACATATATAATCTTGAAGACCTTTCGCAAAAACTTGTTGCGATGGGGTATAACAGAGCCCCTGAGGTAGACGGAGTGGGGCTCTTTTCAGTGAGAGGCGGAATAGTTGATATTTTTTCCCCCAACAACAGGCTTCCGGTAAGAGTAGAGTTCTTTGACGATGAAGTGGATTCGCTTAGATTTTTCGACTGGGAAACGCAAAGAAGTACGGAAAACGCGGACGAGGTAACTATACTTCCGGCCTGTGAGGCTGTAATGGATACAGACGAGAGGAAGCAGCTTGCAGAAACTATTTCCGGGCTTTGCAAAGAGCACCCGGACGACGATTCGCTTGCCTCAGAGATGGCAAAGGCTGAGGAAGGTGTTTATTTTCCGTCTGTAGATAAATATGTGAGTTCTGCCTACGGGAAAATTCCGCTCCTGACTGATTATATAGACGGTGCGAGCGTTTTTGTTGTTGATCCGAAAAGGATTGCTGACAGATTTAAAAATTTTTGCCATGACAAGGCGGATTTGATAGCGCAGCTGATAGAAAGGGGAGCTGTTTACGGCAGCGGTTCAGCTCTTTTTCCTGACGGCTCAGAAATCTGGAACAAATTATGCGGAGAAAATGTAATTTTTATATCTTCGTTTGATTCTGACGCTGATTCCATAGAGGTAAAAACGCGTCAGACCGTGTCATTTCATGGAAAGATAGAATATCTTTATGATTCTTTGACAGAGTATCAGAAAAGAAAAAAGACTGTTGTTATTCTTGTACAAAGTAATGAGAAAAGTGAAAATCTTCTCGGCGTCCTCAAAGAGCGCGGTTATGACTGCCGTTTGGGCAGCGGAGATGACATTGAAGAGGGAAGAATAAATATACTTATCGGATCTGCAAAAGCTGGCTTTGAATACCCGGAGATTGATTTTGTGCTCATATCTGATAGAGAAATATTTGAGGGTACAGAGCGCAGAGCAAGACGCAGGGCAGAAAATACAAAACGCATAAAGTCGTATTCAGAGATACAGCGGGGCGATTATGTAGTTCATCAGTTGCATGGTATAGGAGTTTATGACGGCATACGCCAGAATACCGTTAATGGCATAACGAAAGACTACCTTCGTGTTTTGTACAAGGACGGCGATGTGCTGTATGTACCGGTCGAGCAGCTTGATTTGCTTTATAAATACAGCGGATCTGATGGGGCAAAGGTTAAAGTAAATAAGCTCGGTGGCAAAGAATGGAGTAAAACTAAGCAACGCGTTAAGAAGGCTACAGATGAGATGGCAAAGCAGCTCGCTCAGCTTTATGCACAGAGGGAGAGGAGCAAGGGCTTTGCATTTTCCAAGGATACGGTATGGCAAAGAGATTTTGAAGACTCGTTTATATATACTGAGACTGAGGACCAGTTAAGAAGTATTGAAGAGGTAAAACACGACATGGAAAGCGAGAGACCCATGGAAAGGCTGCTATGCGGCGATGTCGGATTTGGGAAAACCGAGGTGGCGCTCAGAGCAGCGTTCAAAGCCGTAATGGATAGTAAACAGGTTGCGTATCTGTGCCCTACTACAATACTTGCCATGCAGCATTACGATACATTTACTGAGCGTATGTCAAAATTTCCTATAAAGGTTGAAATGCTGTCGAGATTTCGGACGAAGGCTCAGCAAAGCAAAATCATAAAAAAACTTAAAAACGGTGAGATTGATGTAATAATAGGCACTCACAGAATCTTGCAAAAAGATGTCAAGTTCAAGGACCTCGGGCTTCTTATCATAGATGAGGAGCAGCGATTTGGCGTGGCTCATAAGGAAAAGCTTAAGGAGCTGAAGAAAAATATTGATGTATTATCAATGACTGCTACGCCTATACCCCGAACTCTGCATATGTCGATGATATCAGTCAGGGATATGAGCGTGCTGACCCGTCCGCCGCAAAACAGGTATCCTATACAGACATACGTTCTTGAAAACAATCCGTCGATAATACTTGATGCAGTAAGGCTGGAGCTGTCGCGCGGAGGTCAGGTTTTTTATCTTTATAACCGGATACAGGGTATTTATAAAAAGGCGCAGTGGCTCAAGGATGCATTCCCTGATAAGGTCGTAAGAGTGGGGCACGGGCAGATGGAGGAAAATGAGCTTGAAGATATAATGCATGGCATGGTTACCGGGGAAACTGACATTTTAGTTTGTACCACAATTATAGAAACGGGGCTTGATATACCGAACGCTAACACTATAATCATAGAAAATGCTGATAAAATGGGTCTCTCGCAGCTGTATCAGCTGAGGGGCAGAGTGGGCAGATCAAACAAAAAAGCATATGCTTACCTGACGTATCAAAGAGATAAAATAGTATCAGAGGAAGCAGCAAAAAGACTTCAGGCAATAAAGGAGTTTACTGAGTTTGGCTCGGGCTTTAAAATTGCACTGAAGGACCTCGAAATACGCGGAGCAGGCGATATTCTGGGTGCAAAGCAGCACGGACACATGGACGCTGTAGGATATGACCTTTACTGCAAGATATTGAAGCAGAGCGTTTCCGAGGAGACAGGCGAGAAATTTGAAGAAAAAGCAGAAACTCTTATAGATATAGCGGTAGATGCTTACTTGCCGGAAAGGTATATTTCAGACCCTGCACAAAGGATAGATATATATAAGAAAATTTCATTGATAACGGATGAACGAGATAAGATGGATGTGATAGACGAACTTACTGACAGATATGGTGATGTTCCCAAATCAGCTCAGCAAATTGTTGACGTTGCAGTTTTAAAGACGCGCGCGTCCGGAGCTGGGATATCTGAACTTGTGCAAAGAGATGATTTTCTTACTGTTAAGTTTAGCAAGGTTGATCTTGATAAGCTGATAGCTATTGTTTCTTCCAGTCCTCTGAAATACAAGCTTATTGCAGGTGATGTGCCGCAGCTTAGAATCAGGCTGGATAACAAGCAGAATGTGCTTGAGGAGGCATCGCAATTTATTAACCTCATATCATAATAAGACTTGAGAATCATGGGTTATATCTGAATGAAAAAAGGCGGACGCCAGATACGCCCGCCTTTTTAATATCAGTCGCACATGCAGGTAACAATCACAATAATGATAAGTACCCATAAAATCATGTCTAAATCAAAGTTGCAGCCGCCTTTTGAGATGTTGCATCCACATCCTTCCATGATTGGTGCCTCCTTTCAGTTAATGTAATACTATACTATGCCGGGTTAGGATTTTTGCAGCTTGTTTCTTAAAAATTTTTAAAAAGGCTTGCATTTTCCTGAAATTAGTGTATAATAATACATAGAATTTGTCCGTATTGGAGTGAGCTTTTAATGAAATGTCCGTACTGCGGTTATGAGGAAAGCAAGGTAATAGATTCACGACCTGTTGAGGAAAACAGCTCTATAAGACGCCGGCGTGAGTGTCTTAACTGCAGCCGACGTTTTACGACCTATGAGATGGTCGAGACAATATCGCTTGTTGTTGTAAAGCGTGATCTGTCGCGTCAGCCGTATGACAGAAACAAGGTTTTGGGAGGAATAATGAGAGCGTGTGAAAAGCGCCCCGTTTCCCTCAACAAAATGGAGTCGATAGTTGATGATATTGAAAGCGAGCTTTATCAGTCAATGTGCAGAGAAGTTGAAAGCAATACAATAGGTGAAAAGGTGATGAGCAAGCTTAAGGATCTTGATGAGGTGGCATATGTCAGGTTTGCATCTGTTTATAAAAGGTTCAACGACCTTGAGACATTTATGGACGAGCTTAAGGAGCTTATAAAAAACAAATAAGAGGTAATTTTAAGTGGACTGTTATTCAAGACGTGTGTATTACTACGAAACAGATAAAATGGGGATAGTGCACCATTCAAACTATATAAGAATACTTGAGGAAGCGAGAGTGGATTTTCTCAGAAAGCATGGTGTTCCGTTTGAATATATAGAAAGTTTGGGTTATGTCAGTCCTGTTTTGAGTGTTAACGCACAGTATTTGTATTCACTTGTATTTGGTGATGAAT
>CALXSX010000022.1 GCA_944391265.1 uncultured Clostridia bacterium
CTCAGCGATACATGATGCCGGACGACGTGACTAAAGGGCTCCTAACTGATATAGGTACAGAAGAGCTGGGGCATCTGGAGATGGTAGGAACACTCGTCACACAGCTTTGCAAGGACGCGGCGCCAAAGGATTGGCTGAACCTTGAGTCATGGCAGTATTATGCAGATAACGGAAACAGCGTTGCCATACAAAGCGCACAGGGTTCACCGTTCAACGCGGCAGGAGTCGGAATCACAGGCGAGGCTCTTACAAATCTTTACGAAGACCTTGCAGCAGATGGTGCACAGACGCAAAGACAAAAATCCCACTATAAAAAACCGCTGCAAAGGCGCAAAAAAAGCGGCGCAAACGCAACTGAATGTGTTGCATTTGCACCGCCAACAGCTGCTGCTCACTGAAACAGCACTCCGCCGAAATATGTAACCGTATTCTGACCGTTTATGTAGTTCATTCCACACACCTCTGCCAGCTTTGAAACAAAAATTCCGTAGCTTTCAAGTGAAGCGAGAGCCTTGTCCGGGTAGCGGCACGGCACGCCGTCTATAACTCCGCAAACACCGCAGAGTCTGCATCCGCCGGCACCGAGCACAATCATACCGCCAAGCTCCTGTCTCGTCGCCGCGTTTACATTCTGCATGAGAGAGGCAAAATTATTGCTGCTTTCCCTCATGCCTTCAATATCGAACGAGTCGGCTGTTTTGTATATTTTCTGCATAACCGCAATTTTTTTATACCCTCTCGCCTTTTCAATAAGCTCTTGTGTCTTTCCAACGTGCGGCGGGCAGGTGTAGCATTTCCCGTAATTCCCGCAGCTATTCATCTCGCAAAGCTTTATCAGCGACGGCTCAAACGGCACATCGGAAACATCTATAACGCTTACGCCGTCAAATCCCAGCTCTTTTATTTTATCAATAAGCATTACCCATCAGATCCTCACTCAAACTTTATTCCAGCATTTTTAGGCAGGGCGAGTCCGCATTCAACCTCAACGCATTTTATTATGCCGCTTATAACGGGGCAGCCGCAGTGAACCGGAAAATTCTCAGATGCATACTCATAAAGCGGGCCGCAGCCCGGTTTCACAAGGCACAACTCATACGCGTCAAAGTCGCTTCCAAGCTCTGCAAACATCTTGTTTACGGCGTCGCAGCCTGATTTCACGCTGACAGAAACATTCATCTTATCACTGCTGTCGGCAGCTACCGACGTTACAAGACCGCATACGCCGGGATCAATAGTAACCTTTGTCATTTTCAAACAACACCCCTCAGTACTTATCGGAATTACTCTGTGCAAATCTTAAGAGCAACCTCAGATGCTGTAGCAGCGTCGGGCGTATAGTAATCGGCACCGATGCTGTCGCAGAAGTTTTGTGTCACAGGAGCTCCGCCTATCATTATCTTTACCTTGTCTCTTATTCCTGCCTCTTCCGCCTTTTCAACAACATTTTTCATCTCAACCATGGTCGTTGTGAGCAAAGCAGAGCAGCAAATAATATCGGCGTCACACTCCTGCGCCTTTTCAACAAATGTTTCGGGCGACACGTCAACGCCAAGGTCGACCACTTTCACGCCCTTTCCCTCAAGCATCATCTTAACGAGGTTCTTGCCTATGCCGTGGAGATCTCCTTTAACTGTTCCGAGAACTGCCGTTCCCTTTGTTTCAACGCCTGCCGAAACGAGGTACGGTCTCAATATCTCAACGCCTGCATTCATTGCTCTTGCTGCGATAAGCACCTCGGGCACAAAAACCTCGTTGTTCTTAAACTTCTCGCCTATTATACTCATTCCGGAAAGAAGTCCCTGCTCCAGTATGTCCTTAGGCTCTATGCCCCGCTCTAAAGCACTTGTAACAAGCTCCTTTACCTTTGGCGCTCTTCCCTTGCTGCAAAAATGTGCTGATTTCATCTAAAATACCCATAATACTCTCCTCGGTTTCCATAAAAATTTTTCTACATACATATTACAGCTTTTGACACAACGAGTATATAACAATATTATAAATTTTTGTAAAATTTTGCTTTTCATTCGGATAAGCTTGCCGCTAATGAATGTTGACAATTTTAGCAATATATTATATAATATGAGTAAGGCTATGGACATTTCTTAATGAAAGGTGGATTTACTATGAGATTATGTGTATTCGGAGCGGCAAGCAGTCTTATCTCCAGGGAATATATAGAGCCGACGGAAGAGCTCGGCAGACAGATAGCCAAAAGAGGGCACAGCATGGTTTACGGTGCAGGCGCAAGCGGAATGATGGGCGCAGCGGCAAGAGGCTGTTACGAGATGGGAGGCAAAATTATAGGTGTAGCGCCGCGGTTTTTCAGTGCTGACGGACTTTTGTTTGACCACTGCACTGAGCTTATAAGAACGGATACCATGCGTCAAAGGAAACAAATAATGGAGGACAACTCCGACGCTTTCATAATAGTTCCGGGCGGGATAGGCACATACGACGAATTCTTTGAAATACTCACGCTCAAACAGCTTGGCAGGCATAAAAAGCCTATTGTTATATATAACCTTAACGGTTTTTATGAGCCTATGCTTTCTTTTATTCAAAACGCAATGGATCATAAGTTCCTTTTGGAAGCGTGCAAAAATCTGTATTCCGTATGCGCAGATATAGACAGCATATTCGATTATCTTGACAACTACGTTCCAGTGGAATACGATCTTCTCGATATGAAGGTAGTAGATACTGAAAAGTGATTTAAAAAGGCTGACAGCAAGGTTTAATGAAACAAGCAGTGTGGCTGCACATACGAAGGAAATCATATCAGCCAAATCATGAAAATACAGCTATGAAAACGATTTCCTCCCAAGAAAAAAGTAAAAAATACACCCGCAGGGTATTTTCAAAATTCCCCTGCGGGTGCTTAATTTCGGAATTTTATTAAGAGTCGCAAAAAAACAAATCGCGGCAAGCCTATAAGCCTGCCGCGATGAAATGGGAAAGGGCGTGCGAAGTTTTTTCTGTAAATTTACCTTTCTGTGGTAAAAAAGTGTGTTTTCAGGGCAGTGCTTTCAAGTGATGTGACCCCAAAAAGTTAGACTTTTTATGGCGTAGTAGTTTTAACGACTGCTACGCTATTTTTATGCAGCCAAGATGTTGAGCCGATATT
>CALXSX010000023.1 GCA_944391265.1 uncultured Clostridia bacterium
CATTATTTGTATTCGTCCTTTCAAAAATCACCTTATAAAATGATTATACAATATTTTTTCCCATTTTGCAACAAAAAAACACAAAAATAAACAGTAATTTAACAATTATAAAATATTACAAAGCCAAGCTGCAAAAAACAGCGCTCAGAAAAGGTATGTAAAAAAGCAGTACGTAACAGATGAAACAAAGGGGCTAAGCCTTAAAGGCTTAGCCCCTTTGTTCATAATAAAAATTTAATTTACTTTATTTTGGAAAATACCCACTGTGCTTATTAGCTTTCGGTATATGCGCCCAGGAATACAAACCCGCTCGAGCTGTTTTCAAGCTCGGTGAGCAGCGTCAGGAATTCCTCCGAATATACGGACACGTTCATATCGAGCAGGAACATGAACTCAAAGTCAAGTCCGCATATGGGACGGCTTTCAATTTTTGTAAGGTTTACACCTACGCTTGCAAATTTTGATATGAGGTTATATAGACTTCCCGGCTTGTGCTGAAGCTTTATCATGACTGAGATTTTATCTGCTCCGGGATAAATTTCCGGCTCCTTTGAGATGCACACAAACCTTGTGTAGTTGTTATCCGAATCCTTTATCTTTGAATTGATTATCTCAAGCCCGTAGAGCTCTCCGCATAGCGACGAGGATATTGAAGCTACATCGTCTCTGTCACTCTCAGCTACCATTTTAGCCGCAACAGCCGTATTTTCGCAGACGGTTACTTTAACTCCGTCAAGTGATTTGAGGAACTTCTCACACTGACCTATCGCCTGCCTGTGCGAGAAAATCTCGTTTATCTTCTTGGTTCCTTTTTTAGCCAGAAGCACATGATTTATCTGTATCTTAACGGACTTCACTATATTAAAATCGTACTCACACATAAGGTCTGTAATCTCGGTAACAGAGCCGTAAATGCTGTTTTCCACAGGGAGCACACCGTATCTGCACATTCCGTGCTTTACAGCCTCGAACACGCCCCTGAAATTGTTGAAGTACATTATAGACGGATTTGAGAAAAGCTTCTCGGTTGCAATCTCTGAATATGCGCCCTCCGTTCCCTGGCAAGCCACGGTCACGTTTGAGGGAAGTACCTTCGGCGTGTTTTCAAGCGCCGTCTCAATCTTCTTTGCAAGCTCCGACTTCGGATTTATTTTCTTGCTCTGATACGATCTGCTGATATCGAATATCGTGTTATAAAGCATCTTCACATACACTGACATATCCTCATCAACGAGGAGCGTAAGACGGTTTACTATCTCCCTTTCCCTCTCGCGGTTAAATACCGGCGTCTTGCTCTCCTTCTTGACCTCGGCAATCTCGCCTACAATCTGCATTCTCTCTGCAAACAGCTTTATCAGCTGATTGTCGATACTGTCGATTTTTTCCCTGATTTTCTCAATTTCCATTTTCTTTCATAACCTTTCTGCATAAGATTTGCAGCGCTGCGGCCGCCCGCGGGCAGCTGACGCGCTCATTTTTAGGATATTTATTCTGATTTTATTTTACCGAGCAGTACAAGCGCGCACATCGCTTCTACACACGGAACCGCTCTCGGAACTATACAGGGGTCATGCCTGCCCCTTACCTGAAGCTCAGCATTGCGCCTCTCAGATAAACTGACGCTATTTTGCTTCTTGGCAATCGATGACGTTGGCTTGAACGCCACATTAAATATTATCGGCATACCGCTCGTCATTCCGCCCAGGACTCCTCCGTGGTTATTCGTGCGAGTCCTGACAGTGTCGCCGTCCATGAAAAACTCATCGTTGTTTTCCGAGCCCCTCATAGTGCAAACCCCGAAACCGCTGCCAAACTCTATGCCTTTAACAGCCGGAATCGCAAAAACAGCTTTTGCTATCTCACCGTCTATTCCTCCGTAAAGAAAATCGCCTACCCCCGGCATCATACCGGTTGCCGCGCACTCAACGCTTCCGCCGACTGAGTCTCCGTCAAGCCTTGCTGAGTCTATTTCCGCTTTCATAAGCTCTCCTTGATCGTCGGATATTACGGGAAATTCCTTTCTCGAGACATCTTCTATGCCATCTGCGTAGCTTTTGTCTTTTATTCCGTGTATAGACGAAATATGTGCCGTAACCTCTATCCCCTTTTCTCTTAAAACCTGCTTTGCAAGCGCGCCTGCAAAGCACAGCACAGCCGTAAGCCTTCCGGAAAACTGACCTCCGCCGCAGAAGTTGAAATACTGACCGAATTTCACGCTCGCCGGGTAGTCTGCGTGACCGGGTCTGGGAATGTCAAGCTTACTGCCGTAATCCTGACTTCTCGTGTTCGTGTTTTCAATCATGGCGCTTATGGGTGAGCCGGTCGTGAATCCGTTTTTTATCCCCGACAGTATTACAGGTCTGTCAGGCTCAGATCTCGGCGTGGAAAATCTGTTCTTTCCAGGCGCACGTCTTTGCATAAATCTGTATATTTCAAGCTCATCAACCTTTATTCCTGCACCGAGTCCCTCTATTATCACGGTAAGCGCCTTTGCGTGAGACTCACCTGCTACAGTAACCGTTATACCGCCTGTGTTAAACGGCATAAACTTCACCTCCCAAACGTTCAAACTCTCTGAAAAACGACGGGTATGACTTGCTTACAGCCTCAGCACCGTTTATGGTTACGGGCGAATCGCAGATAAGCGATGCAACTGCCGCCGACATAGCTATGCGGTGGTCACCGAAACTGTCAACGCAGCCGCCGAGAAGCTTTCCCGTACCGTATATCTCAAGAAAGTCCACGCCCTCACGCGCATCTCCGCCAAGCGATTTTATCATCTCACACGCCGACGTTATCCTGTCGCTTTCCTTTATTCTAAGCCTGCCGGCACCGCAAAGCACCGTTTTACCCTTTCGCCCGGCGGCCAAAACAGAAAGCACCGGAAAAAGGTCAGGTATTTCACTTACATCTATCACAGTATCATCAAGAACATCGCATATCCTTCTGTCACCCTGAGCGGAATCGCTTTTAAGTCCGGATACGGAAATGTCTGCGCCAAGCTTGTCAGCTGCTATCCAGAACGCCGCACCTGACCAGTCGCCCTCTACAAAAACGCTCCCAGGAGTTCTGTAGCCACCGCTTTTCACGTAAAACCCGCGCTCAGTCTTTTCTGTGCGAACGCCGTATTCACCAAGCACCGACATCGTCATATCTACATACGCAGACGACTGCAAAGGCGTTGTAAGGGTTATTTCGCTGTCTCCATCAAGCAGCGGGAGCGCGTACATCAGACCGGTTATGAACTGGGAGCTGACGTTTCCTTCTATCTTATAATTTCCGGCAGTCATTTTTCCTGTAACTTTTATAGGAAGCTTATCGGAAGAAAAACTGCACCCGTGCTCTGACAGCGACCTTACCATCTGGGTAAAAGGTCTTTCCGGCAGTCTGCCTCTGCCCTCAAGCATCGCTCCTTCGGCGCACGCCGCGCACACCGGAAGCATAATCCTCGCCGTCGTGCCGCTTTCGCCGCAGTCGAGAACAGGCTCCTTTTTCACCCTGCCGAGAATCGGAGTCGCGGTAACTGTATTCCCATCCGACGTAAAATCGCCGCCGAGCGACTTCACGCAGGAAAGCGTGCACAATATATCGTCAGACAGAGCATTTATTTCTATTCTGGTGACGCCGTCTGAAAGCATCGCCGCTGCAATATGCCTGTGGGCATACGACTTTGACGCCGGCGCCTCAACGCTTCCGCAAAGCTTCTTCGGTATAATTTTTATATTCATCTCATGCCTCGCATATTTTAAATATCAGTTCAGTCCATGCTGTGCAAATTCGCACAAATCCTTTACGTCAGCCTTGTACAGGCGGCATTTTCCTATCCTCTCGGGAAGCACGAGATTTATCGCAGAGCCGCTCCTTTTTTTGTCACCGCTTGCCGTTTCCGCAAGCTCCTGTGCTGAAAACGGGCATCTTACGGGAAGGTCAAAATCAGACAAAATACGTGACAGCTCATCAGCTGTGCCTTTTTCCGTAACCTTGAGCCACTCTCCGCCCTTTGCCGCGATAACCATTCCTATTGCCACAGCGTGGCCGTGCGTTATTTCAAAGCCGCTCAGCTTCTCTATGGCGTGGCCGAACGTGTGGCCGAGATTAAGAAGCTGTCTCTCGCCCCTGTCAAACTCGTCCTTTGACACGACATCTCTTTTTATCGTAACGCACTGAACTATAGTTTCCGTTATATCGGTATCTATAAGACTGATAAGCTCCCTGTCCTTTAAAACAGCATACTTAACCGCCTCAGCAGTGCCGTCGAGGTATCTGTCACGCTGCATCGTCTTAAAGCACTGAGGGTCGCATATAACAAGTGACGGCTGATGAAAAGCTCCTGCGAGATTCTTTCCCGCTGTCAGGTTGACGCCCGTTTTACCGCCGACCGATGAATCTATCGCCGCAAGAAACGTTGTCGGTATCTGAACAAATCTTATACCGCGAAGATACACAGCCGCGGCAAAGCCTGCCGTGTCGCCTGTAATTCCGCCGCCAAGAGCTACTACTATATCGCTGCGGGTCAGACGGTTTTCCGCAAGAAACTCACATATGCAAGACACTGTCTCTATCGTTTTGTTTTCCTCGCCGTGTTTAAAAACGTACGTTACAACGGAAAATCCAGCGTCCGCAAACGACTGCGCCACAGCATCAAGATAAAGCGGAGCGACGTTATCATCCGTTATGATGCATGCGCTGCACGCTCCGAGAACATCTGCTGCAAGCTTCCCGCAATCGGCAAGTATTCCGTCTCCTACGAGAACATCATACTCTATCGATGCCTTTACATTGATTTTTTGCATAATAATCTACCTTCCGTCAACGCTTTCTTTTATTGTTCTTCCTTCTCTGAGCAGTGACTTGAGCTTTGCTTCGTCGCCCGACCTCACAGCATCTGAGTATTTTTTCAAATTATCAATCAGGTTATCTATCTCGCGGACGAGGTTCTCCCTGTTTTCCATAAACAGTTCAGTCCACATCGTTTCGTTAAGCCACGCAACCCTTGTGAGGTCCTTCAGGCTGCCCGCTGAAAATCCTTTGTGGCGCCTGTAGGCAGGGCTTTTCACGAACGCGTTTGAAACGACGTGCGCAAGCTGTGATGTATACGCAATAACCGCGTCATGCTCCTTTGCTGTCGTGTACTTAAAGCAGCCGAAGCCTATCTTCCCGAAAATCCCTTCCATTTCCGGCTGTTTTTTATCGGAGCAGATTATGAGTGACGCGTTCTTGAAAAGCTCACTGTCTGAAAAATCAAATCCCGAATGCTCCGTCCCTGCCATCGGATGCGCGCCAACAAAGGTGAATCCGTGCTCAGCTGCTATCTTTTCAGCTTCGCCGCAGACATACTCTTTCGTTCCTCCGCAGTCGCACACTATGGCGCCCTTTTTAACCTGTGCACCGTTCTCCTGCAAAAATCTCACGGTGTCAGCCGGGTAAACCGCCATAACGAGCATATCACATTCATCTATCTTAAGCTCGCAGTCGATAGTTTTCTCCTTTACAGCCCTGCCTATCGTCTCCGGGTTTATGTCGTAGCCGCTGACAGTGCAGTCTGTGTATTTCTTAAACGCCTTGGCAAGCGAGCCGCCTATAAGGCCAAGGCCGACTATTCCGATATTGATTATACGCATTTGATCCGCTCTCACTTTCCGATTTTGTACGAGTAAGGCAAAATAGCTCTTACCTTTCTCGCCACGTCGTCATACGCCTCCGGAGTGAGCGACTGCTGACCGTCACACAGAGCGTGGGGCGGATCGTTATGAACCTCAATTATGAGCCCGTCAGCACCGCAAGCCGCCGCCGCAAGCGACATCGGCTCTACAAGCTTTGCAACGCCTGTCGCATGGCTTGGATCGACGATTACGGGCAAGTGCGTAAGCTGCTTGATTATAGGTATCGCAGAAAGGTCAAGCGTGTTCCTCGTTTTCGGCTCAAATGTCCTGATTCCTCTTTCACACAAAATGACCTTTTCATTTCCGCCTGACATAATGTATTCAGCGCTCATGAGCAGTTCATCTATAGTGCTGGCAAGGCCGCGCTTTAAGAGTATCGGCTTGTCAACGTGGCCGAGTTCCTTTAAAAGCTCAAAATTCTGCATGTTTCTCGCGCCGACCTGAATAACGTCAACATCTTCAAACAGCGGAAGATGTGAAATATCCATTATCTCGGTTACTATAGGCAGTCCTGTCTCCGCCTTTGCAGCAAGCAGGAGCTCAATTCCCTTTTTCCTCAGGCCCTGGAAAGCATACGGTGACGTTCTCGGCTTGAACGCTCCTCCGCGCAGGAACCCGGCGCCCGACTCCTTGACGCGCTTTGCTATAGTGCAAAGCTGCTCCTCAGATTCAACAGAGCACGGCCCGGCTATCATTCCGAAATTTCCCCCGCCTATTTTTGCGCCGTCAACATCGATAACGGTATCGAGCGGGTGGAATTTCCTGTTCGCGCTTTTATACGGCTCACCTATCCTCTTTACCGACTTAACAATGTCAAGCGACTCCATCATGTCCGTATCAAGAGACGATGTATCACCTATCAGACCAACTATCGTGCTGTTCTGTCCCTTGCTGACATGCAGCTCAAAATTCTTGTTTTTAAGCCAATTGACAAGGTTTTCAAATTGTTTTTCTTCATAATTTTCGTTTAGTACGAGTATCATAACTGTATCATCCTTCCGCTTTACATCAATTTATTAAAATAAAAAGAACCGCAGTCGAGTGTTGACTGCGGTTTTTATATAACAACATTTATAAAAACAAAGTGCTATAATCTTCACAGCGCAACACTAAAAGGCTTTCCAAAGTAAAAGTAAAAGCCTGTAAAGTATTCGCCTGTAAAGACTTGCTGCTGCATCTTTATTTCCTCCATATCTAATTTACTTTATGATAACACCGTTTCGTTTTTTTGTCAAGACGATTTTAAAAATCGGTTGATTTGGCATAAATAATTCAAAAACTTAATCTATATTTTGTAATATATTCATAACGGCGCTGTGCCGCTCATATTATAGTTTAACTGAAATACAACGGGAGGTGTAAGTATTGAAGGGAGTGCTGAAAGGAGTATTGTTCTCGTTTTTAATGACGCTTTTCCTGCTGTCGGCTACGGCGCTTGCCGAGATGTTTTTCGACGTGCCTGACACAGCGGTCAAGGCGGTCTCGTGGATATCCTGTGCGCTGTCTGTTTTTTTCGGTGCTATGCTCGTTTCAAAGGGTGCGGAAAGCCGAAAAGCGGTTAAAGGAATATGCTCTGCGGCAATAAGCCTTGCAGTGTTTTTCATATGTCTTGCAGCAGCTAACACGTCGGCGCCTGTATCAGGAAGCTTTTACACACTGATGCTCGTGTCCCTTATATGCGGGGCTATAGGTGCTTTTGCCGGAACAAAATAAACAGCTCGTAATTACTGATGTTAATTTTTTATTTTGGTATTGACAAACCAAATTTTTTTTGGTATAATTACAAGAGTTGTTTGCTGGCATAGCTCAGCAGGTAGAGTAACGCCTTGGTAAGGCGTAGGTCGGCGGTTCAAGTCCGCTTGCCAGCTCCAAAAAGGGGTTGTAAAAAAACCAATGTTTTTTTACAACCCCTTTAGTTATCAGAAAAATTCGGAGGTGTCATTATGTGTGAAAACTGTGTCTTCTATGTTTATGATGATGACTGTGAATACTACACCTGTACCGTCGGCCTTGACGAAGATGAAATGTACTCATTCATAACAGGTAACGTCAAGGACTGCCCTTATTTCAGGGACGGCGATGATTACAAGGTGGTAAGACACCAGAATTAACAGCTGCTTTACTGCGAAAGCCGCCGTCCGCAGATTGGAGGACATATTTTACGCGCTTATAAATTTGACCGCGCGTTCAAGTATGCCGTTCATGTACGCAAGGGCGACTCCGTAGTTTGTTATCGGGACGGAGTTATCCTCGGCATAGTTCATGCGGTATTTAACTTCTCTCTCACTCAGCATACAGCCGCCGCAGTGTACGATAAGGCTGTATTTTGACAAGTCCTGAGGGAACTCTCCGCCGCTTGTGAACTCAAATTTAACATCAGCTCCGCTGCACTTTTTTATGAGCCTGGGCAGCTTCACCGTACCGATATCATCGCATTGACGGTGGTGGGTGCAGCCCTCTGAAATCAGCACTGTGTCTCCGTCTTTAAGCTCGGAGATTTTTTTTACGTTTTTGTACGCTATGTCAAACTCACCCTTATAATTTAAAAACAGCACAGAAAACGAAGTGAGCGGTATATCCTCCGGTACAATCTTCGAAACTTCGGCAAAAACCTGACTGTCCGTTATAACAACCTTTGTCTTTTTGCCAAGGCATGACAGAGCGTCTGCAAGCTGAGCCGGCTGCGTGCATACGGCTACGGCATTTGAGTCAAGCACTTCTCTGAGCACCTGCTGCTGCGGAAGTATTATTCTGTTTTTCGGCGCCGCGCTGTCTATGGGTATGACAAGGACGACGAAGTCGCCCTCTTCTATGCGGTCGCCTATTATCTTCTTTTCGCCCTCATTTTTCATCTTTGAGGCTATAAGCTCCTTAAGCTCATAAATATTCGTGTTTTTCTCCGCGCTGACATATATCTCATTTTCACGTGCCTGGCCATGCTCTGCAATGTCGCTTTTGTTATAGCAGACGATATACGGAATTCCCTTTTTCTTCACAGCGTCAATAAGATTTTCGTCTTCCTGCGTTTTCCCTGTGCTCGCGTCGATAACGATAACCGCTATATCTGTTTTATTTAAAACATCATAGCTTCTCTTCACCCTCAGCTCGCCAAGGCTGCCGCTATCGTCTATACCGGGGGTATCTATTACAACCACCGGTCCGAGCGGTAATATTTCCATAGTTTTAAACACAGGATCGGTCGTCGTTCCGAGCACGTCGGAAACGATAGACAGATTCTGGCCGGTAACGGCGTTTATAACGCTTGACTTTCCGGCATTTCTTCTGCCGAGAAAAGCAATATGTACCCTCTCAGCAGCCGGTATTCCTCCCATACCCATAACAAAAGCTCCTTTCAACACACAAAATATATATACGCGTCCGCGATACCGCAAGCGTCAGCTAAAATCTGAAATCACGTGAGCCTGTCTCTATCGCCTTCAGGTTATCTATACAAATCTGCTTTACCTTTTCCTTCGGAATGTTTTCAAGCTCCTTTATGATGAGTGCCTCTCCGACCTTCTTCGTTTCCTCTGACGCGTAGTCCATAAGGTATTCTTTAAGCGTCATAAGAGCGTTCGGGTGGCAGCAGTTTTGAATCTGACCGCTCTTGCAAAGGCTCATAAACCTGTCGCCCGTTCTGCCCTCTCTGTAGCAAGCCGTACAAAATGACGGAATGTAGCCCATTTCCATAAGCCACTTTACAACGTCATCGAGAGTTCTCTGATCAGATACATCAAACTGCTCCGTATCATGCGGCCGCTCATCCTGAGCGTATCCGCCGACAGACGTTCTTGAGCCGCCGCTTACCTGCGATACCCCGAGTCTTATTATTTTTTCTCTTACCGACTGGCTCTCCCTTGTCGATACAATCATGCCCGTGTATGGAACAGCTATTCTTATAAGCGCGCATATCTTTGCAAACGTTTCATCGGAAATGCCGTTATCAAACTCGTCAGGATCTATATCATCTGCTCTTTTAAGCCTCGGTACGCTTATCGTATGCGGCCCGACTCCGTGAACCGCCTCAAGATGCTCAGCGTGCATCAAAAGTCCGGCAAACTCATATCTGTACATCTCAAGGCCGAACAGAACGCCCAGACCTACATCGTCAATGCCGCCTTCCATAGCTCTGTCCATAGCCTCGGTGTGATAGCAGTAATCATGCTTAGGTCCTGCCGGATGAAGCTGCTCATAGCTTTTCTTGTGATACGTTTCCTGGAAAAGTATGTACGTTCCTATGCCCGCTTCCTTAAGCTTTCTGTAATTTTCAACCGTCGTTGCTGCAATATTTACATTTACACGCCGTATTGCACCGTTTTTATGCTTTATCGAATAAATCGTCTTTATTGAATCAAGGATATACTCTATCGGGTTGTTGACCGGGTCCTCGCCTGACTCAATTGCAAGGCGCTTGTGCCCCATATCCTGAAGTGCTATAACCTCTTTCTTTATTTCCTCCTGCGTCAGCTTTTTACGCGCAATGTGCTTGTTTTTGCAGTGATACGGACAGTATACACAGCTGTTCACACAGTAGTTAGAAAGATAAAGCGGTGCGAAAATTACTATCCTGTTGCCGTAAAAATCCTTTTTTATCTGTTCGGCAAGATCGTACATCTCCTTTATCTTGTCCTCGTTTTCACAGGCGAGGAGAACTGACGCCTCCCTGTGTGACAATCCCTTTCTGAGCTTTGCCTTCTCGATTATCTTGTCCACAAGCTCTATGTCATCCCTGTGTGCGTCGGCATATGCCAGCGTTTCTCTTATTTCCTCATCGCTTATGAACTCATCAGCCTTTAATGATTTCGGATCATACATTTAACAATTCATTCCTTTCCTGAAATCCCCTCTTGAAATTTCAATTTCATAGCCTATCTTGTTTAAATTTTCAGAAAGCTGCCTCAGGCCCTCGGCAGACTCTCCGCCGGACGACAGCTTGTTATCATAGAGCATATATTTGTCCCTCGCGTCAGGCGGCGAGAGATTCGGCATAACTACATTTGCACCGGCGCAAATCCCTTTTTCGCGGCCGCAGCCGTCAAGCGTCCCAAGCGCCGGAGTAGCCGGTATGAGTGCACAGGGAAGCATAAGCCTTATGCACGATATTAAAAACAATGTAAGCTCAACACTGCCCGACGGCTCATCTGCAAAGACAGTATCCTTGTGGTGAACAAAAGGGCCTATGCCAACCATATGCGGCTCAAGCTCATTTAAAAACAGCATATCATCTGCAAGGTTTGCCGCCGTCTGGTGCGGCGAACCGACCATGAATCCGCTCCCCGCCTGGAAACCGATTTTCTTAAGGTCAAAAAGGCACCGTTTCCTGTTCTCAAGCGACATATCCGGCGGGTGCAAGCTTTTATAATGCTCCTCATCAGCCGTTTCGTGGCGAAGTAAGTACCTGTCTGCGCCGCTTTCAAAATAACGCCTGTACGTTTGCCCGCTTTTTTCGCCAAGCGAGAGCGTCACAGCGCAGTCCGGAAACATTGCCTTTATTTCCCCTACAATTGAGCACACAAGGTCGTCGGTAAAATACGGATCTTCTCCCCCCTGAAGCACAAAAGTCCTGAACCCAAGCTCATAACCTTTTACGCAGCAGGCGAGTATGTCGCTTTTTTCAAGCCTGTACCTGACCGCATTTTTATTGTCCCTGTTTATTCCGCAGTAGAGGCATCCGTTTTTGCAGTAGCTTGAAATCTCTATAAGCCCTCTTATGTATACCCTGTTGCCGTATATTCTGCGCCTTACCGCATCTGCCTTCCCGGCGGCCAGCCGTGCAAGCTCGCCGTCTCTTCCTTCTATCAGGCGAACCCATTCTCCGGAAGAAAGGCTTCTTTCACGTTCAAGCTTTTCCAAAAGCCGATACAACGTAATATCCATATAAACCCCTCAAAAAAACGCCTTTCCCTACAACGGAAAAGGCGTATCTCACTAAAAATCACGCAGCAGCTTCCGTCTCAGAGCACTTTGACGTCAGAATATCTTCGTTACCCGAATTATACCACTGTGATGATTTTTTGTCAAGCGGCTTTAGCCGCAGATTCCGATTTTTATCATTGCTTGCATAATAAGCGGCGGCGATAATTATCGTTTAATGTAACATTTACACGAAAAAAGCATATAATTTACTATGCTTATATTTTATGCATAATTTTATTTCAAGGAGAGATTTTTATTTCATAAACAAAACCGGATACGTCAAAGTACTGCGGATGTGTCGG
>CALXSX010000024.1 GCA_944391265.1 uncultured Clostridia bacterium
AGCTTGTCCCTTCTTATTTTCAGAAGCTCGGACAGTTCCTTTTCATTGTTTTCAACATTAGCCATTTCTGTTCCTCCGTTTTTGGATTTTCAGCAAGTATCGCAAAGAAAACATACTTTTGCCGTAAGTTTCATTATATAACAATTCTTACGATTTGACAAGTTATTTTGGAAAAATTTTTTCAAAGTGCATTATATTTCTTCAATTTTAACTAAAAATACTCCATAATACGCCTTCCGGGTGCGCATCCTAAATCATTTTAAACAAAACTTCTTCGCCATATTCATGTGCTCCGCAGTGCGTAAATAAAATTTAATAATAAATTCACAAAAAAATATTGATTTTTTCTATGATTAGTGATATATTTATATAGATGATTATGAAAGGGGTTTTTTAAATGGCAAAAGAGAAAAAATACAGGCCGAGAAAAAGCTCTGTCGATATATTTATAAACACAGTATTGACAGTTGTGATTATCGCTGTATTGGGTTTGTCGGTATACGCTGTCGGAGGTAAAATAAGCACGAAAATTGCTGAAAACGAGCAGGCGGCAAATGAGGCTGCCGGCGATACCTACACCGTTCAAAATGCTGCTGACGAAAAGGGATTATCGGTTGATGACTTTTTGGCGCAGTACGGTCTTACCGATGTAGCTGCCGATGACTTAATGAGTTCTGCTGTTGAAAAAATGACATGCGGCAATTACGCAAAATATAACGACCAGACATTTGAGGACTTTGCTGCTACAAACAAACTGCCGGATACCGTTACAGAGGACACTCCCTGGAGCGAAGCTCAGGATTTGATTCCTATTTCCGTAACTCTCGGCGGAGATGAAGCATTTGAGCAGATGAAGCAGATGATTGGTCTTGACGATTCCATAACAAAGGATACGCCGACAGGTGAGGCTATGCCGGTTGTTCAGCAAAAGTACTCAGAATACTTAGAGGCTCAGCAGGCGGCGCAGACAGCGGCACCGGCGGCAAGCGAGGATGCGGCAGCGACTGAAGAAGCAGGCGGCGAGACAGCCGAGGCATCACAAAGTCCGGCTCCGTCCGAAAGTGCAGAATAAAATTTGGAGGATATTGTAAATGAGCGAAGAAAAAGAAATATTGGAAAATGAAGAAGCGGTAGCTGAGACAGCTGCTGAGCCTGAAGTTGATACAACAGCTGTAAACGAAGCTGATACTGCTGCTGAAAGCGAAGCAGAAGCTGACGATAACAGCGAAGGCACAGACGAGGAAGCCCTCCAAACAGAAGAGGTTTCAGATGATCTTTCGGAGCACAACATAACTCTGGCAGATCAGGTTCCTGAAAAGCAGTCTCATATTTCAAAGCCTGCCGTTTCACTTATAAGCATAGTTGCTACGCTGATAGTATGTGCGGTTGCTTTCTTTACGGTATATGAGGTTTATTACAATCCATACAATGCGAACAAAGACGGCTACGGCATGACGCTTGCTACGTACGCAAAACAGATGCAGCAGGATGTTGCTTCAGTAAAGAGCGAACTTTCTCTCCCGGCAGATATGAGAGACGACACGCTTATTGATATGGCACAGTATTATATTCCTGTTTCAAAAATGGCGGAAAACTACGGAATGACAGTAGATGAGCTGCTTCAGGCAACAGGTCTGAGCGGTATAGAAAATCTTGATATTTCAGACGATACCTACTGGGGTGAAATTACGCTTTTGATGCTCAGGGAGCAGGAAGCACAAATGGAAGCGGAAAGTGATACAACAGCTTCAGAAGAGCCTTCAGAACAGCCTTCGGAAGAAGCGGCGGCTGACGATACTGCGGCAACTGACGATACTACAACAGCTGACGACACTGCGGCAACTGAGGGCACAGCTGCGGAATCAGCTGCAGGAGAAGAAACTGCCGCTGAATAAAATTTTGTATATTCATGTAAAAACCGGCTAAGCTGCCACAGCTTAGCCGGTTTTTTGTTTATGATAAATACTTTTTAAGAGTAGATGCAACTGCGCCGACGCTGGCATTTAGTTCATTGAAATAATCTGTCACAGTATCGGCAAGCCCCGCTTCAAAAAGGTCTGTGCCGAAAATCGACGCGTTTCTGTACAGACCTTCAAGGTCGAGGCTCTGCAACTTATCGCCAAGGTGAACATTTTCAATATACTTTTTCACCTCCGGAATCATAGGGTCAGGGCTTAGCTCGAACTCTTTTCCGCTGTCATCAATTCCCATAACGTACCTTATCCATGCCGCAAAAACGAGGGGAATGAATTTAAGTGAGTGCACATCGAGAGAATCTGACGCCATATACGCCTTTACAGTCTCACCGTATCTTACGGACAGCTTCTGCGATGTATCGGTTGCTATTCTCTGCGGAGTATCAGGCATGAACGGATTTGGTATTCTCTTTTCCAGAACCGTCTTGAGAAACTCCGTCGGCGAAATTATACCCGGGTCTGTTACAACGGGCAGTCCCTCATCATAACCTATCTTATAAACAAGCTTTTTAAGAAGCGGGTTTTTCATTTCGTCCGAAATGAGAGTGTATCCGAGCAGACAGCCGAACACGGCAAGCGCCGTATGCAGAGGATTAAGGCAAGTGCACACCTTCATTTTCTCCACCTTGTCCACAGTTTCCCTTTCAGTCAGAATTACGCCGGCATCACCAAGCGGCGGGCATCCGTTCGGGAAAGCATTTTCTACGATAAGGTATTCGCTCTCCTCGGCATTTACGAACGGAGCGGCAAACGTCTTTTTTGATGTCACAATCTCTTCCATTCCCTCCGCGCCGTCATTGCGCAGGATTTCTTTAACAGACGCATCGGGTCTCGGAGTTATCTTATCTATCATAGTCCAGGGGAACGACACGTAATCCGGGTTGTTTAAATACTCTACAAATTCCTTTTCGGCTATGCCGCTTTGAAGCCATGCTTCTGCTATGCCGCAGACAGCCGCCTTTAGCTTGTCTCCGTTATGCGAGCAGTTATCGGTGCTGACCATTGCAATCTTGCCTTTCCCTGCCGCAAACCGCTCATAAAGCAGGCTTACAACCTTGCCCATATAGCTCCTCGGCTTAACATATCCGTTTTTCATGTCGTATTCAACATCGGGAAGATATGCGCCGTCAGCCCTTTTCAGGTTGTATCCCTTTTCTGTTATGGTAAATGTTGCAAGCTTTAAGGAGCTCTTTCTGAAAATGCTTTTAAGCGCTTCAAAATCGCGCTCGTTTTCACTGTCAAGGCAAAACGAAGATGCAATGCTGCCAATCACCGTTTTATCTACACAGCCGTCTGACTTTAGCGTCATAAGCACCGAATAATCGTCATGCGGTCTGCTGAGCTTTTCGACAAGCTCATAATCGTAGCCCTCGGCAGCGATTATGCCTGTGCTCATCTTTTTGCTGTCTAAGAGCTTCTGCGAAATTGCGCAGTGAAACGCTCTGAATATGTTACCAAGCCCAAAATGCACCCATTCGGGGTTTTCAAACGTACGCTCTATCATGGACGCTCTGTCAAACTCAGGCAGACGGTAATTTTTTTCAAGCCATGCCTCCCGCCTCTGAAGTCCCTTTTCGGTCAGTTCCATATCAATCAGCTTCCTTTCTGCTTTTATCAATAGCCTCCCAAAGCCCGTTCAGATATGCGGCACCGAGGGCTCTGTCATAGAGTCCGTAGCCGGGCATAGCAACCTCGTCCCATATCATTCTGCCGTGGTCAGGACGTATAGGACCGTCAAAGCCTATGTCATAAAGAGCTTTCATGATCTCATACATATCAAATGTTCCGTCTGACGACAGGTGTGCGGCCTCCTCGAAATCAGTGGGAGAATTAAATTTCAGATTCCTGACGTGCGCAAAATGTATCCTGCCCTTGAGTGAGCGTATCATATCCGGCAGATCGTTTTCAAGGCTCGTTCCGTATGAGCCGGAGCAGAACGTCACGCCGTTATGCACGTTATCGACCATATTCATCATTCTTAAGATATTTTCCTTGTTTATTATTATCCTCGGCAGTCCGAACACGCTCCACGACGGGTCATCGGGGTGTATAGCCATGTATATATCGTATTTATTGCAGACAGGCATTATCCGCTCAAGGAAGTATTTCAGATTTGCAAACAGCTTTTCATCGTCAACATCTCTGTAAAGCGCAAAAAGCTCCTTGATATGTTCCATGCGCTCAGGCTCCCAGCCGGGCATAACTGTGCCGTTCATATCAGATGAAATAGAATCGAACATCTTTTCCGGATCCATTGCATCAATCGTCTTTTGATTGTACGCAAGAACCGTTGAACCGTCAGGGCGCTTTCTCGCAAGCTCCGTCCTCGTCCAGTCGAAAACGGGCATGAAATTA
>CALXSX010000025.1 GCA_944391265.1 uncultured Clostridia bacterium
TCCGATCTAGAATCAGAGAGCCTTTTACTATTCCGCCACCGAGAACTCTGTCAAGCTCACCGATTCCGCTCGAATACCTTGTATAATCATTTATTTTAACATCGCCTATCTTCTGCGGCGTTTTAGAAAACGAAGACAGCTTTTTCTGAGACGTTAATGCCGGCGATGGTGAAACGACTGTTTCCGTCATCGTGTTCCAACTGCTGCATCCGGGACATTTTCCCATCCATTTAACGCTTTGGTAGCCGCATTCTGAGCATATGTACTGCGTTTTTACCTTTGAAGCCATATAAAAAATCCTTTCTCCGCAAAGTCCTATTTATGGTAGCTCTGATTGTTGTTTATAGTATATCCCCTGTATATTTGTTCAAGAAGCACGACGCGCATGAGCCTGTGAGGAAGCGTTATTCTTCCAAAGCTCAGCCTCAGGTTGGCAGCGTTTTTCACTTCGTCTGACAGGCCAAGAGAACCGCCTATTATAAAGGTTATTCTGCTTGAGGTGAGCGGAGTTTTTTCAAGAAGACTCGCAATCTCCTCGCTTGAATACTGCCGGCCTTCCACGCAAAGTGCAACCGTATACCCGTCTGACAATTTTGAAAGAATTCTTTTGCCCTCTGTTTGCTTTATTTGCTCACAAACCTTTTCAGACGCGTTGTTTGGTATTTTTTCGTCTGCCACTTCTGTTATATTTAATTTGACAAATGAAGAAAGGCGGACAGAATACTCTTCTATCGCCGCCTTAAAATATTTTTCTTTGATTTTTCCAACACATATAATATCAATATTCATGGCTTTTTATACAGCGAACGCCGTAACGTCGTATCTGTCAGCAACGTATAATTCAACATCCGAATAACCTTCCCTGTCAAGCATCGATGCTGTTGTTATGCGCGCGATGTCCGGAGTGTTGTTTTCATGGCTCAGGTGTGCCAGCATTATTCTCTTTGTGCCTGAATCTGCTAATCTAAGCGACGTTTCTGCAGTCAAATCGTTTGACATATGTCCGACGTTGCTTAAAATGCGGCGCTTCAAATCATATGGATATGAGCCGTATCGCAGCATTTCTATATCATGGTTTGATTCAAGTATTATGCTGTCACTTCCGGCAAGATGGCTGAAAAGCTTATCCGGCATGAATCCAATATCGGTGGCAACCGTGTACTTTTCTCCGGAAATACAAAAGCTGTATCCCACTGGATCGGCAGCGTCATGAGGTATTGAAAACGGCGTAACTCTGATGGTTCCGGCAACAAAATCGGTGTCGGGTACAACTATATTTATTTGATTTGCGTCTATAGCGCCTATGTCCATCGCTCCAAATGTTTTCTCGGTAGCGAATACGGGAAGCCCATATCTTCTGGCTATAACGCCGACTCCGCAGGTGTGGTCTGTATGTTCATGTGTTATTAAAACGCCGGAGAGCTGCTGCGGGTCTACACCTGTGCAGGAAAGCTTTTCTTTTAACCTTTTTCCCGACATTCCGCAGTCTATCAGCAGATGAGTCTGTCCGTCTGAAATAAGAGTTGAATTCCCCGACGAACCGCTTATAAGTGACATGAATTTAATCATACGCAGTCCTTCCATAAAAGCTTGTCTAATCAACGTCGGATAAAACCGTCACGCGCTTTATATCCGCTCCCAGTTTAACAAACTTATCCTCAAAATTTTCATAACCTCTGTCAATGTGATAAATATCTGAAATTTCCGTAGTACCCTCCGCCATGAGCCCTGCTATTATCATAGCGGCTCCGGCACGCAGATCGTTTGCGGTGACAGCGCTTCCATAGAGTTTATCTACGCCGTCCACGATTGCAAGACGGCCTTCGACTCTTATTTTAGCACCCATTCGCTTAAGTTCATTCACATATCTGAACCTGTCGTCCCAAACACCCTCTCTTGCAGTGCTTGTGCCAGCAACGGTCGTCAAAAGCGTTACCAGCTGGGGCTGCATATCGGTCGGATAACCGGGATATGGCAGCGCTATGAAGTTGATACTTTTAAACACAGTGCCCTCAGGGACAAACACTCTTACACTGTCATCAGATTCGTAAACCTTTGCCCCTGTTTCTGTAAGCTTCGCAGTTATCGGTTCAAGATGACGCGGTATCACGTTAGATATAGTAACATCTCCCCTTGTTGCAGCGGCAGCAATCATGAAAGTGCCGGCTTCTATCTGATCGGGAATAATCGTATATGTTCCGCCTCTGAGATTTTCCACGCCGTTTATACGAATCGTATCTGTGCCTGCGCCTCTGATATTCGCACCCGTTGCGTTTAAAAAGTTGGCGAGATCAACTATATGCGGTTCTTTAGCCGCGTTTTCAATTATAGTTCTTCCGTTTGCAGTGACAGCGGCAAGAATAGCGTTTATAGTCGCTCCGACTGAAACTACATCAAAATAAATGCTTGAACCTTTCAGCTCATTGCACGAGCCTTTTATAAGACTGCCGGTAACCTCTATGTCAGCGCCGAGCGCAACAAAGCTTTTAATGTGCTGGTCAATCGGCCGAGTGCCGAAGTCACAGCCTCCGGGAGTGTCCATAACAAATTCTCCAAATCGTCCCAGAAGGGCGCCCATAAGATAGCTCGATCCGCGCATTTTTCGGGTAAGCTCGCGCGACGGTGCGTGTGAATTTATATTTGTGCAGTCAATTTCAACGGTGTTTGCGTCAATATATGTTATATCTGCATTAAGCAGCTTAAGTATTTTTATATAAAGCTTAGTATCTTCTATATCAGGGAGGTTTTCAAGCCTGCATTTGCCGTTTATAAGAATACAGGCAGGGATAATGGCAACCGCGGCATTTTTTGCACCGCTTATGCTGACCTCACCGTTCAGGCGGCAGCCGCCATGTATAATAAGCTTCTCCATTAAATACACCTCTTTTGCATAAATGGCTAATTAAATTATAACATAAAAACCATAAAAGTAAAGATATAATTATAAAAATAACATAAATGTAAATTGTTTGTATAAAATAAATTGTCAGCAATCTTTGACAATAAGAAAAAACAGCTTGACTAACGTCAAGCTGCTATCACTGCGAACATATCAGACAGCGCGAACGACCTTACCCGAACGAAGGCAACGAGTACAAACATATACCGATTTTACAGAACCGTTAACAACAGCTCTTACCTTTCTTACGTTAGGCTTCCATGCGCGGTTTGACCTTCTGTGAGAGTGACTCACCTTTATACCGAATGTTACACCCTTACCGCAGATATCACATTTAGCCATTATATTGCACCTCCATCCAATTTCTAATAATAAACAACAATTTGTATTGTACCATAAAATTTTGAAAAAAGCAAGTATTTTATGAAAAAAATTTCAGTTTTCCTTTTTGCTGATTAAAAAAACATTGATTTGCACATATAATTTTAAAAAAGTTAAAAATTTTCTATATATTTTTCTTTAAAAAATGCAAAATAACTATTTAAAAATCAAAAAATATATTGTATAATATAACAAGGGACTTATCGCGTAGGAAAAATCTCGAAAGTACGTATGACGCTATTTATACAGGAGGTAATTGGAAAATGGCAAACAGTGAGTTTAAAATATCGCTGAATAAAATAATAGAAGCTTTCCAGCTTGAATGCGTTTATGAATCATCACATATAGATGATGTATTTGTATCTTCATCAGACCTTAATAGACCGGGATTGCAGATGGTTGGATTTTTTGATTACTTCGATATTACAAGACTGCAGGTGTTGGGCAAGGTTGAGTGTACTTATCTCGAACAGTTCACAGGTGAGCACAGAGCGGAAATATTTGACCGCTTTTTCGGATACGATTTTCCGGCTGTTATAATTACAAGAGGTATACGAGCGTTTCCGGAGCTGCTTTCAGCAGCAGAAAAATACGATAGGACAATCTTACGCACGGAAATGGAGACATCAGGGTTCATGAGCGCCCTTATAAGCTACCTTAATGTTGAGCTCGCGCCGAGACGAACTAGGCACGGTGTACTTGTTGAGGTTTACGGCGAGGGTATACTCATAATGGGCGAAAGCGGCGTAGGAAAGAGTGAGACAGCTATTGAGCTTGTAAAGCGAGGTCACAGGCTGGTTGCCGATGACGCTGTTGAAATAAAGCGCGTTTCTGAAAAAACGCTTGTAGGCACGTCGCCAGACGTGATAAGGCATTTTGTTGAGCTTCGCGGTATCGGGATAGTTGATATAAAAGAGATATTCGGTATGGGAGCTGTTAAAAATACTGAAAATATAGACATGATAATTCATCTTGAACCGTGGATAGAGGGAAAGCAGTATGACAGACTTGGCATGGTCGATGAATACACGAATATAATGGGGATAAATATACCGTCGATAACGATACCTGTTAAAATAGGCAGGAAT
>CALXSX010000026.1 GCA_944391265.1 uncultured Clostridia bacterium
CGCGTACTGTATGGCATGGCCGCACTCGTGCGCCGCAACGCCTATGGCAGCCACGGAGCTTGAATAAAACGTGGCGTCCGAAAGGCGTATCACGTTCGACCTGGGGTCAAAATGGTCTGTCAGCTCACCGCTCACGTGCTGTACCGTGACGTTTGAAAGCCCGTTCGCGTCAAGGATTCTCCTTGCTGCGTCAGACGCGGTGAGTCCTCTTGCGTTTGTTACATCTGCGTATTTGTTAAACGTGCGCTTAACCCCGAACGACGCAAACAGCGTCAGCGCGAACGCTATCAGGACAAGCACGTACGTTGAATCGTAAAAACCGTAGTAAAATGGCATTTTTTCTCCTCCTACACCGTAAAGCGCGTATCAGATGAATTTTTCGCCGGACTGTATCGAATGACCTCTCATGTATTCCTCTACATTCATTCTCCTTCCGCCGGGGAACTGAACTTCTTTTATGATAACAGCTCCGCACCCTGCGGCGGTTTTAAGTCCTTCGCCCTTGCACAGACCGAGTATCGTTCCGGGCTCCGAGCCAACGTCATCGCTGACAGCTTTGGCGCTTATCACCTTAACGCATTGATCGCCGTAATAAGTATATGCCATCGGCCACGAGTTCATACCGCGAACAAGGCAGCATATGACGCTCGCCGGCTTCGACCAGTCAATTCTTCCCGTTTCCTTGCTTATCATAGGCGCGTAAGTTGCTTCAGATTCGTCCTGCTCCGTTTCGGTTGCGGTATTATTTTCTATTTTTTCAAGAGTCCGAGCAAGAAGCTCTCCGCCCATAACGGCAAGCCTGTCAAACAGCTCGGCGCTCGTTTCGTCTTCGCCTATCTCCGTTTTCTCGGAAAGTATAATGTTTCCCGTGTCGAGACCCTTGTTCATTTTCATTGTCGTAATTCCGGTATACCTGTCGCCGTTTATGACAGCCCACTGAATAGGCGCGGCGCCTCTGTACTTCGGAAGAAGCGAGCCGTGTACGTTTATGCAGCCGTATTTCGGGTAGCTTAGAACGTACTCAGGCAGTATTTTCCCGTACGCGGCAACGCATATGACGTCAGGCCTGAGCTCATCGAGCACTTCTTTCAGCTCTCCGCCCTTAAGCGACTGCGGCTGAAAAACGGGTATTCCTGCCGCAAGAGCCGCCTCTTTTACAGGACACATCATCATTTTATGACCTCTGCCCTTCGGCTTATCCGGGTTCGTGACAACACCGACAACCTCTCTGCCGCTTTTTAAAAGCGCGTCAAGGCTCGCAGCAGCAAAGTCGGGCGTGCCCATAAACAGTATCCTCATCAAAGCGCATACACTTCCTTTTTATTCCTCATCAATTTTGCCGAGCTCCTCGGCAGCAATCGTTTCCGCCTCAGCCTCGGTCTTCTTTTCAACAAACAGTATACCGTCGAGATGGTCGTATTCGTGGCAGAACGCCCTTGCGACAATCCCCTCTCCCGTTTTTGTAAATTCGTTTCCGTATCTGTCATATGCCCTGATTGTGACCTTTTCCGGGCGCATGACATCGTACCACTCGCCGGGAACGCTCAGGCAGCCTTCCTTCGCCGTCTGCTCGCCCTCCGCTGAAATTATCTCCGGATTTACAGCCTCGGTCACATCGTCTTCAAAAACGACTATGAAAACCCTTTTTAATATGCCCACCTGCACGGCGGCAAGGCCTACGCCGTCGTTTTCCTTCAGCGTTTCGTGCATATCGTCAAGCAGTATATGCAGCTTTTCATCAAATTTATTCACCTGCTTGCTCGTCTTTGAAAGTATGGGATCGCCTATTTTCCTAATCTCCCTAATAGCCATCAGTATCACCTTTCTTTTATCTGTAAAAAGCTAACGTATGTGCACGGGGTTTTTGTCGATAACAACAGTAACTGATGAGAAATTGTCGTTTTTTCTGCACATATCCCGCGCAAAAATAAGCCTGTCATCTATTGATTTGCCTCGCCCGCATTTTATCAGGATCTGGTAGCGGTACTTGTTTTTTATTTTTGACACCGTACACGGAACGGGGCCTAAAACGGTGTAGTCACCGTCTCCGAGCTGTTTCCTGAAATACCGCGAGCACTCGTCTACATCGTGCCTGTACTCACCGGAAAACCCTATCAGTATAAGGTCTGAAAACGGCGGGTAGTCAAGCAGCTTCCTCATTTTTATCTCATCTGTGTAGTAGCTCAGGTAATCGTGGCGCGATGCCATGATGACCGCCTCATGGTCGGGCGAATACGTCTGTATCACGGCTCTGCCGCGCTTTTCACCCCTGCCGGCTCTGCCCGTTACCTGCTCCAATATGTCAAATGTTCGCTCGCCGCTTCTGAAATCGTCATCGTTTAGCATCATGTCAGCGGACACAACCCCGACAAGCGTAACATTTTCAAAGTCAAGTCCTTTAGTCACCATCTGCGTGCCGATAAGTATATCGGTTTTTTCCTTCTCAAACTGCTCCAGTATCTTCGCATGAGACCGCTTTTTCCCTGTGGTGTCAATGTCCATTCTCAAAACAGACGCCTTTGGGAAAAGCACTTTTATCTCGCTTTCCACCTTCTGCGTTCCGCCGCCGAAATAGCGTATATACGAGCTTCCGCACGCGGGGCAAATATCATAATTTTTCACCGTGTGGCCGCAGTAGTGACAGCGCAGCGTATTGTCGGTTTTATGATATGTAAGCGATATATTGCAGTTCGGGCAATGCGCTACGAATCCGCACTCCCGGCACGACACAAACGTGGAGTATCCGCGCCTGTTAAGAAACAGTATCGTCTGCTCGCCCTTTTCAAGATTTGACCTTATCTCCTTTTGGAGCCTCGCGGAGAACATGGATTTGTTTCCGCTTTGAAGCTCCGCGCGCATATCGACAACGGCTATATCAGGCATGGAGTTTTTGTTGTAGCGCCTGTTCATCGTAACGACTGAAATCTCGCCCGTCTGCGCCCTGTAAAACGTCTCAAACGACGGCGTGGCGCTCGCTAAAACAACAAGCGCGCCCGCCTGCTTTGCACGGAGCCTCGCAATATCCTGAGTAACATACCGCGGCGACATCTCAGACTTGTAGGTATCGCTGTGCTCCTCATCTATTATAAATATTCCTATAT
>CALXSX010000027.1 GCA_944391265.1 uncultured Clostridia bacterium
CCGATATGTTGCCCTTTGCCATATATTGCACGTCCTTTCAAAAAATTACTTACGTACATATTTTAATACCGAAAAAAACATTTGTCAATAGAAAATTAGCACTCTTAACGATAGAGTGCTAATTTTAACATTTTGTTCACATATTTCGTCAATAAAATGCCGCCGCCGGTATTTACAAATTATTTTCAATGTAGTATAATAAAGGTTAAGGATAAAAAGGGGGAAGGCAAGTGAAAAAAATAATTATTTCCGCTCTTGCGGTGTTTGCGGCAATGACGGCAACTGCAGGGGCAAAAACACTTGAAATAACGATTGATTCAAACAGAGTTTACACAGAGGATAACGGCGTTATAGTATCTTCGGAGCTTCCGGCTGCCGCGTATATAGAAAACGATATAACTCTTGTTCCGCTCAGATTCATAAATGAAAGCCTTGGAGCTGACGTGCAGTGGGACGAAGCCCAGAGAAAGGTCACCGTGACAAACGGCACCGTATCTGCGGAGCTTTTCATTGGCTCTGACAAGGCAAATGTTACAAAGGACGGGGCGGTTTCCGAGGTTACGCTTGCGGCTCCGGCGGTTATAGTAAACGACATAACGCTTGTTCCGCTGCGGTTTGTATCGGAAAACTGCTTTGACGCCGACGTGCAGTACGTGGACGATATGCGGCAGGTGGTTATATGCGATGAGGAACCGTCGTTTGAAATCGGAGGCGACAGGGCTGACAGAAGCCTGATAAAAGCCTTTTATTATTTAAACAGCAGCTCTCTGCAAAGCTATTCGCCCGACGCGTATTATAACATGGCAGTAGGCGGATTCCTGAGCTATCTTTCAGCGTATTACAGCCTCGACGAAGCGCTCAGGAACGTGCCGCTTAGCAGTGAAGCACAGCAGTTTTTAAGCTCGTTTACGACTGATGACTTGATAGGAGAGGGAAATCTCAAATCGAGCTATGCGAGAGTGCTCAAGGTGATGGGTGCGGTAAAAGCCGAAAGAGCAAGGCTTATGTCGAACCTGACCGATGAGCAGATTAGCGACTATTACAGCGATAATTACCTTTGTGCAAAGCACATTCTTCTTTTGACCTCAGACGAAAGCGGCACACCGCTTGCCGATGATGAAAAGGCAGCAGTTTTGGACAAGGCGGAGGAGATCCTTGACAAAATCAGAGCCGGAGATGATTTCGATGCACTGATGGAGGAAAATACCGAGGACCCCGGAAGTGCCCATTATCCTGACGGATATGTGTTCACAGCCGGCGAGATGGTCCCGGAATTTGAAAACGCTGTGCGTGCTCTTTCTGAAAATGAGGTCAGCGAGCCGGTGGAGTCATCGTACGGCTACCATATAATAAAACGGCTTCCGCTTCCTGAGCTCACTGATGAGGAAAGGGAAATGATTGCAGGGATAATAGCTGACAGCCAGCTTGACGCTATTGCGGCTGATACCCGGCAGAGGATGGTTTCAGATCCCATGGAGCTTTATTATTATGTAGTTCCGGAACAGCTCAGGTCGTACATACAATAAAAGAAATGTAAAGGAGATAATAAGTCATGATATATTTGCTGCTTGCAGATGGATTTGAGGAGGTTGAGGCTCTGACGCCGGTCGACGTGCTAAGAAGATGCGGCGCGAATGTTACCACGGTCGGAGTTGACGGCATATCGGTTACGGGAGCGCGAAAAATTGAGGTAAAGGCTGACATTGAATTAAGCGGTTTAAACAAATCCGATATGGAGCTTCTTATTTTGCCCGGAGGCCCGGGGCACAGACGGCTTGCTGAGGATGACGTCAGAAACATTATCACATATGCCGCTGAAAACGGCATAACGATTGCAGCAATATGCGCCGCTCCTTCGGTTATCGGGGAGATGGGACTGCTTGAGGGAAAGCGCGCAACGTGCTTCCCCGGCTATGAGAACAGCCTTAAAGGTGCTGTTGTCTCAGCTGCCAAGGTCGAAACGGACGGCAATTTTATAACGGCAAAGGGCGCGGGTGCAGCGTCTGAGTTTGCGTTTGCCATAGCTGAGCGCGTCTGCGGCAGGGAAAAGGCGGAAAGCGTCAAAAGCGCAATGCAGTATTGATATGTGCTCAGGGCTTAATGACAAGGAAGCGGTTCGCCGCCGCATGAAGAGTATGCGCCGCTCTCTGGATAAGGACAGAGTGCGTGACAGCTCGCAGATTATATGTGAAAACCTATTCGGTTTGAGCGCGTTTTCGGAAAGCAGAAATATCTGCATATATATGAGCAGCTTCAATGAGGTAGACACCGACGGGATAATAAAAAGGTGCTCTGCCTTAGGTAAAAATGTCTTTGTTCCGTGCGTGCGCGGCGACGATATTTTTATAAGCGCATACAGCGATGATATGGTGACGGCCTCGTTTGGCATACGCGAGCCGGAGAACGCTGTCCCGGCGGATAAAGATGAGATAGACCTTTTCATCGTCCCGGCTCTTGCCTTCGACAGACGCGGCGCAAGAGTCGGGTTCGGGCGCGGCTATTATGACAGGCTTCTCTCAGGCACGGACGCGGTAAAAATAGGACTGCTTTATGACTTTCAGCTTCTTGAGCGTATTGAGACGCAGGCCCATGATATATATATGGACTACTTGATTTATGAGGGTGGGGTGATTTTCTGTGAATCACAGATACAGCGGACTTAAGGTCACATGGAGGCTAATTCTTTTGCAGGCGCTGCTTACGGTTGCGGCAGGCACTGCGCTTCAGACCTGGCTTTATTACAGGACGACGCTTGATTATTTTTTTGTTATGGCGATAAGCCAGGCCCTTATGCTTATACCCATAGCGGCAGGCGGTGCCTGCCTGAAGGCAACGCATCCGTATGCTCCGTTTTCGGCGCTTGTGGGAATGAGAACATTTGACCCTGTTATGCTTCTTCTCTTAATCGTACTCCCGCTTAGCTCACAGTATTTCGCAAGCTTTATGCAGCTTCCGTATATTGAGCAGCTTGTCTGGGTGTTCGGGGAACAGGCGGATTTTGACGTTCCGGCAAACGGCGTGCAGTTTGCCATGCTTGTTTTGTCGCTTTGCGTTTTAGCGCCGGTGCTGGAGGAGCTGCTGTTTCGCGGAATAATAATGAAGCTTCTTGACCCGTACGGAACTGTTATCAGTGTGCTTGTTTCGGCTTTCGGGTTTGCACTTCTTCACTTTTCGCCGCCTGCACTGCTTGTAATATTTGTAGTCGGTCTTGTTCTCGGCATAATCAGGATATACTCAGGCTCGGTTTTTGCCTGCATGATATTTCACTCGTTTTTTAACCTTTACAGCATTATTGCGCTTGTGTTTGATGCGGAGCTAACAAGATATTTTTCTGTAGAGCTCACCATTTTTATGATAGTTATGGCGGTTCTTTTTCCGCTTTTTATATACCTTCTTCACAGGGGCTGGGGCCGCGGAAAATGGTTCCGGGGCACCGTTCGCCAGTACAAGGGCGGACGCATTTCGCTCGCTTTTACTATAGTTGTCTTTGCCGCTGTTTCAGCGCTTACCGCTGTTTCAAACCTCGCGGAAAACTATCGGTTCGGTTATACAGCTGTCCCTGACAGCGGACAGTACCAGGACGGCGGGGACTACTACGGAGGAAGAGATTATAACGGCGGAGATTATGACGACTTCTTTGAAGAATTCTTCGGTGACGATTTCTTCGATGATTACGATGATTATTATGAAAGAGGTTCGGGGAATGGTTTTTGATTCTCATGCACATTATAACGACGCGGCGTTTGATGCCGACCGCTACGAGATTCTCGGAGCTATGCGCGAAAATAATATAGGATATATAATGAACGCCTGCTCGGACCTTTCGGAGATGGAGGATATACTCGGTCTTTGCGGCAGATTTGACGGTGTGTACGGCTCTGTCGGAATACATCCCGAAGCCGCCAGAGTGATAGACGGCGAAACGGAAAAGAAAATTCGCTCTTACGCCTCTAACTCAAAAATAAAGGCGATAGGCGAGATTGGCCTTGATTATCATTATGAGGAGGTTCCGCGGGCGATACAAAAGGACTGCTTTGGCAGCCAGGTGAAAATTGCCGTAAGTCTTGATATGCCGGTCATAATACATGACCGCGAGGCGCACGGCGACTGCCTTGATATTATAAGGGCGAACAGGGAAGCGCGAGGGGTGTTCCACTGCTTTTCCGGGAGCCGCGAGATGGCGCGCGAGGTGCTTGACCTTGGCTTTTATATAGCGTTCGGCGGCTCGCTGACTTTCAAAAACAACGTGAAAACGCCGCTTGCCGCTGAATATACGCCTCTTGACAGGCTTCTTATAGAGACGGATTGCCCGTACCTGGCGCCGGTGCCGGTAAGGGGGAAAAGGAACTCGTCTCTTAATCTTAAATATGTGATAGAAAAGCTTTCGCAGATAAAGGGAGTGTCTCCCGAGGAAATAGAAAATGCCTCATGTGAGAATGCGAAAAGGCTGTTTAATATAGCGTAACGGGGGAATAATACCATGGATATGAATATAGCTTACAGCTATTACGGACAAAAGCCGCTGTACCTCAACATAACGAACAGGTGCACGAACAAATGCAAATTTTGCATAAGGTATACAGACTCTGGAGTAGAGGGCGTGGACCTCTGGCTGAAAAGGGAGCCGACCGTAGAGGAGATAGAAAACGCGCTGGTGGAAAACGGTGTTTCAGAGCGTGAGGAAATAGTTTTCTGCGGCTATGGCGAGCCGATGATGAGGTATGACATTATACCTGAGATATGCAGGTTTATACGCGCGAAAAATCCGGGCGCGAAAATACGGATAAACACAAACGGACATGGCAACAGGATTGCAGGCCGCGACATAACGCCGGAGCTTGAAGGACTTGTCGACGAGATTTCCATAAGCCTTAACGAAAAAAATGCAAAGCTGTACAATGACATTTGCGTTTGTGACTACGGCGAGGACGGGTTCTATGAGCTGCTCGATTTTGCGAAAAAGGCGAAGAAGCACGTAAAAAGCGTTGTTTTAAGTATTGTTGACGTGCTGTCCGAGGAGGATATAGAAGAATGTAAAAAGCTTGCCGCAGAGAACGGTATACCGCTCAGGGTAAGAAAAATGATAAAATAGTTGGGGAGATAAAGATGCAAAACGTGATATCGTTTCCGAAGCTCGGGCTCGTATTTAATGCTGACCAGGTCGCCTTTACGGTTTTCGGCAAGGAAATTTATTGGTACGCTATAATAATACTGACAGGGTTCGCGGCAGGGCTTGTGTTTTGTATGCGCTCGGCGAAAAAACGCGGTATAAACCCGGACTATATTTTCGATATAGGGCTTTACGGGCTCGTTATCGGTATAATATGCGCGCGTATTTATTATGTGCTGTTCGACCTTTCATCGTTTAAGGACAACATATGGGACGTGTTCAAGATATGGAACGGCGGACTTGCCATATACGGCGGAATTATCGGCGCCGCAGCGACGGCGTATGTGTATTGCAGGGTAAAGAAGCTGAATGTGCTTGAGGTGTTCGACATATGTGCGCCCGGACTTTTAATCGGCCAGGCGATAGGCAGGTACGGAAACTTTTTCAACGCCGAGGTTTACGGCGGAGAAACGTCCTCAATCCTGGGCATGTCGATAAACGGTGCATCGCCTGTTCATCCGCTGTTTTTTTACGAGTCGTGCTGGAATATTGTCGGGCTTGTGCTGGTAATAATTTTCCGTGACAGAAAAACCGCGCACGGGCAGGTGTTTTTCGGGTACCTGCTGTGGTACTCGATCGGAAGGCTTTTCCTTGAGGGCATGAGAAAGAGCGAATATATACTGTATGCCGTCAAGGACGTCGTCGGGATATCGCAGATAGTCGCGGCAGTGCTTATAGTCGTATCGGTAGTAATGCTTGTATATATAACTAAAAACAAAAAAATTGAAATGAAAAAAGATGCGGCCAAATGAGCCGCATTTTTTAATGGATACGCCAGAGCAAAAAACAGCTGACAGAGTTATTGGCAAACGTGAATTTTTGAGAAGTAAGACGGTAAAGCGAACCCATATAAAAGAAGCGGCAAGCCGTAAAGACTTGCCGCTTTTTTGGCGACCCGGATGGGGCTCGAACCCACGACCTCTAGCGTGACAGGCTAGCGTTCTAACCAACTGAACTACCGGGCCGGATATCCAGCACCCCTTCATTGTACCACAAAATAATGATTTTGTCAAGGGGTGCTGCCGTATAAAATCTTGTTTAATCAGCCCTGCAAATCCTCGGCTACCGCTTCTGCAAGATTATCAATACAGCACATATCTGAATCCTTCAGAGCTGATTTTATCGTAACTGTCTCACCGATAAATTTGCAGTTTTTAAGACCCTCGAGGAGCTTAGCCATAGCCTTTGCCGCTGACGGCGCCCATGAACCGTTCTGAACAAAAGCTATTGTGCGGTTTTGCAGATTGTGCGCCGCTATATCGTTTAAAACATTTTCCATGGATATAAACACGCCGTTATTGTATGTCGTTGATGCGAATATTATATGACTGTACTTGAAGCACATAGCGACTATCTCTGACTCGGACGATTTTGAAACGTCCATAACACACGTCTTTATCCCTTTTTCTGAGAGCTTGCCGGCAATCACTTCCGCGGCGTTCTGTGTGTTTCCGTAAACAGATGCATAGCATATGAGAACTCCTGACTCCTCAGGCGTGTAGCTGCTCCATTTTGTGTATTTGTCTATCATGACGTCAAGGTTGTTCCTGAGCGCGTAGCCGTGGAGCGGACAAATCATTTCAATATCAGCCGCCGCCGCTTTTTTTAGCAGCGCCGTTACCTGCGGCCCGTACTTGCCGACGATGTTCGTGTAATATCTCCTGCTTTCGTTTATATAGCAGCTGTCCGGCTCGTCGAGGAAAATATCGCCGTTTTGCGCGCCGAAGCTTCCGAATGCGTCAGCGGAAAACAGTATCTTGTCTGCCGCATCGTACGTTACCATAACCTCCGGCCAGTGCACCATCGGCGCAAGCAGGAATGTAAGCCTGTGCCTGCCGGTGTCCAGAACATCGCCCTCTGACGCCGTCTGAAGCCTTGAATCTATTTCAAGGCTGAAAAACTGCCTTATCATCTGCGCGCACTTTGCTGTGCAGACTATTTTAGCATCAGGATACATCATAGCTGCACGCTCAAGCGTCGCGGAATGATCCGGTTCCATGTGCTGAACAACGATGTAATCAAGGTTTCTTCCGTGCAGTACGTGTTTTAAATTTGCGAAAAAGACTTCCGCCACAGACTTGTCAACGGTGTCTATCAGCGCCGTTTTTTCATCGTCAATGAAGTATGAATTGTAGCTTACGCCCGACGGTATCCTGTACACTCCCTCAAAAAGCTCAAGCCGTCTGTCATTTCCGCCGACCCAGTATATGTCGTCTTTTATCTTTTTTACGCAATACATTTTATCAAATCCTTTCTAAAGGTGTAAATCATACAATCTCTGCTCCGCTCTGAACGTCGCCGAGCGTTGTCAGAAGCGTAAGGCTGTCTCCGTGCTCTGCTGAAAGAATCATACCGCACGACTCAAGCCCCATCATTTTTCTCGGCTTGAGATTTGCTATGAATATGACATTTTTTCCGACAAGCTCTTCCGGTGAGTAATATTTTGAAATACCGGAAAGTATCTGCCGCTTGTCGGGGCCGACCTCCAGCGTAAATCTCAGAAGCTTTGACGACTTGGGCACCTTCTCACATTCCAGCACCTTCCCGACTCTTATGTCAAGCTTTTCAAATTCCTCAAATTCTATATAGTCCTTGTACGGAGCAATCTCAGCCTTGTTTTCCGCAGGAGAAGCAAGCTCCTCTTCAAGCTCTGCAAGCTTTTTCTCAGGGTCTATTCTCTTGAACAGAACACTGCCTTCTCCCACATTCGTTCCTATCTTGTAAGCGCCGAAGCTCTGAACGCTTTCATATGAGAGGTTGTGGTCGTTTATCTCGCAGGCTATTTTTCCTGCTGTCTCGGGCATAAACGAAGAAAGAAGCGACGCTATAACCCTGATAGTTTCAAGCAGATTGTAAAGCACAGTCGAAAGGCGGCCTTTTTTTGACTCGTCTTTTGCCAGAACCCACGGAGTGGTTTCATCAATGTACTTGTTTGCGCGGTTTACTATCTTCCATATCTCGTCAATGCTGTCTGCAACATGAAGCGTTTCCATTTTTGCGGCTATGTTCTTTACGCAGTCCGATATCAGATTTTTTAGCTCACTGTCTACAGCCTCTTCTTCCGAATTGACCGGCAGAGCCCCGCCGAAGTATTTGTTTACCATTGCAACAGTTCTTGTCACGAGGTTTCCGAGCGTGTTGGCAAGCTCTGAATTGAACCTTGAAATAAACACTTCGTACGTTATTGTCCCATCCTGAGCAAACGGCATTTCATGCAGGGAGTAGTATCTCACCGCGTCAACTCCGAAATGGCGGACAAGATCCTCCGCGTATATTACGTTGCCTCTTGATTTGCTCATCTTCTCTTCACCGACAAGCATCCACGGATGACCGAACACCTTTTTAGGCAGCGGCTCGCCGAGCGCCATCAGCATTATCGGCCAGTAGATTGTGTGAAAACGAAGTATGTCCTTTCCTATTATATGAACGTCGGCAGGCCAGTACTTTTTGTAAAGCTCGCCCTTGTGTTCGGGCGTGTAGCCGAGAGCTGTTATATAGTTTGAGAGCGCGTCTATCCACACGTAAACAATGTGCCCCGGGTCAAAATCAACAGGTATTCCCCACGTAAAGCTCGTCCTCGATACGCACAGGTCCTGAAGCCCTGCTTTGAGGAAATTGTTCATCATTTCCTTTTTTCTCGACTCGGGCTGTATGAAGTCGGGATGCGTTTCGATGTATTCGATAAGCCTGTCCTGGTACTTGCTCATTCTGAAGAAGTACGCTTCTTCCTTTTCCTTTTTCACCTCGCGTCCGCAGTCCGGGCACTTGCCGTCCACGAGCTGCGTCTGAGTCCAGAACGATTCGCACGGTGTGCAGTACCAGCCCTCGTACGTGCTCTTGTATATGTCGCCCTGGTCGTAAAGCTTCTTAAATATTTTCTTTACTGCGTCAACGTGATAATCGTCCGTTGTGCGTATAAATTTGTCATAGCTGATGTTCAGCATATCCGCTATAGCGCGTATCTCGCCGGCTATCCTGTCGACGTGTTCTTTTTCGGAGCAGCCCTCTGCATTGGCTATTTCCTGAATCTTCTGACCGTGTTCGTCGGTGCCGGTCAGAAAGAATACATCTTTTCCAATATACCTGTTGAATCTCGCAATAGCGTCTGTCAGGATCATTTCATAAGTGTTACCTATATGAGGCTTCCTTGACGTGTATGCTATCGCAGTTGTTATATAAAATTTCTCTTTTTCCAATGCTACTCACTCTCCCAAAATTTTATAAGCTGTTTTATGGATTCATGTCCTTTTCTTTTTATAAAATCAACACCCGTTCTGACGAGCGCGATAGGCTTTTCAAAAACCTCTGCCTTGTACAGGCTTACTATGAGCATCATAATTATGGGCCCAAGTATCATACCGCCTATGCTTAGCACCTTGAACCCCAGATACATTGACATAAGCGTCAGTATCGGGTTCATGCCTATGTTCTTGCTCACTATTTTTGGTTCTATAAGCTGACGGGTTATTATTATTATAACATAAATAACGATCGCCGCAATACCCATTTTAAAATCGCCCATAATGAAGCTGACAATAGACCATGGCCAGAGTACTGCTCCGCTGCCGAAAAAGGGCAGAGCGTCAAATATTGCAATGCCGAGCGCTATCAGCAGCGCGAAATTTACATCAAGAATACTTAGCCCTATAAACAGCACGAAAAACACCACAGTCATTATTATGACCTGTGCCTTAACGTATCCTCCGAGATATTTTTTCAGCTGGCTTGAAAGCAGTGAAATACGCTCTTTCGTGTGGTGGCTGAGCGGCTTTTTCACAAATGCCTGAACTCTGTCAAAATCAGATATCATGAAAAACGATGAAAGCAAAAATACTATTACCGAAATGAGCATACTCGGCAGTGAAGTCGCAATGTTGCCCGCGCTTAACACTACCGGCAGCGAATACGTGTTTATAAAATCCGCGGCGGCTGCCGAAAGATTGTCGCTGAGCTGCGTCATCGAAAGCTGAATATTTCCCGGAAGCATCTCGTAAATTCCGGACAGCCTGTCTTTAAGAAGCTCTATCCAGCTGAGGGCGTCGGCGTATATTTCAGGTATCTGAAAATACATCTCTCTCAGCTCGTTTACCACCTTGTACACTGCCCAGGAAATCAGCGTTCCGAGACCGCCGATAAGCAGGATTATAACGATTAGCGCCGAGGCGGTGCGCGGTATTTTTAAGTGCTTTTCAAGGTAACGCGCGAGCGGGTTTACGGCAAGCGCGAACACGAAAGCGAGTATGAACGGCATAAAAAGTTTTATCAGATACAGGACCGCGCCCCATATCCATGGCAGCGCTAAAATAAGCCCGGCAATTATGAGTACAGTGATGACCGTGCCTAATATTATCCTGAGTGTTTTATGCTGCAATTTCATTTTAATCTCCATTCTGCCGCATTGCGGCGGCACAAAGCCGCAGTGTAAAAACCCTTATGACAGGAACTTATCCATCAGGGTGTATCCCTTTTCTATAAAGTTCCCGGTCGCCTTAGCGTTCTTTTCCGTGTAGGTCAAGCCGGTATCCTTTAAATCGTTTGATGTGAATATGACGTACGGAACGGGGTCGCTCACGTGCGTTTTAAGCTTTATCGGTGTAGGATGATCCGGCATTATGAGCATCTTGTAATCAACTCCGCGTTCGCCGAGTACGCGTCTTATTTTCCCGACCACCTTTTCATCTATCAGCTCAACGGAAAGCTTTTTGTGCTCTGCGTCGCCCTGGTGGCCGCACTCGTCAGGCGCTTCCATGTGTATGTACACAAAATCCTTACCGTCGTCAAGCAGGCTTTTAAGCGCCGCGTCCGCTTTCCCGTCAAAGTTGCTCTGGTATGTGCCCGTCGCACCCTCCACGTCTATCGACTCCATGCCTGCGCATATTGCAATGCCCTTTATAAGGTCGACCGCAGATATGACGCTTCCCTTTAAGTGATACTTTCCCTCAAACGAATCAAGCGCCGGCTTTCTGCCCTCTCCCCATATCCAGATAGATGTCGCGGGGTTTTTGCCCTCGCTTATCCTTTTCAGGTTTACGGGGTGTTTTTTTAGTATTTCCGAAGACTTCTTCATAAGCTCGAGTATTTCGTCCGCCCCGTCGCCTTTCGGAAGAAAATCGGTTATCTTCTTGTCGGATATATCGTGCGGCGGCGTAAGCTCAACATTTGTTGAGCCGTTATGCCAGACCATGAGGTGGCGGTAGCTTACGCCGGGGTAAAACTTGATTATATCCGTGCCAAGCTGTTCGTCCACGGCTTTTATAAGCTCTGCCGCTTCCGCGCTTGATATCTCGCCCGACGAGTAGTCAAGCATTGTTTTATCGCTGTAATTTTCCTCATCCGACAGCGTTACGAGATTGCACCTGAACGTAACGTCGGTGGGCAGCATATCGACACCTATGCTCGCCGCTTCAAGCGGTGAACGCCCGGAATAGTATTTGAGCGAGTCGTACCCGAGCACCGACAAATTGGCAACGTCGCTTCCCGGCTTCATCGAGTCATCGACCGTCTTTACCATTCCGAGCTCTCCGTGGGCGCACATGTAATCCATGTTCGGCTTATCAGCTGCTTCAAGTATCGTTTTCCCTCCAAACTCGTCAACGGGATAATCTGCCATTCCGTCCCCGAGAACCACGATGTACTTCATAATATGATAACTTCCCTTCAAAAAAATTATTTCGTTCTGAAAATGAGCGCGATGGCTCCGTTTCCGGTATATGTGCCGACGAGCGGACCAAACTCCGCTGTTCTGATGGATTTTACGTTGTCAAACGATTCGTTTACCGCATCAATCATAGGAGCGACCATGTCCTCCTGTGAATGAACTATCATGAAATCTCCCGAAGATTCATCAAAGCCCTCATATTCGTGAACCATATCGCACAGCTTTTTATATATCTTTTTCTTGCCGCGTATTTTTGATTCGACTTCTATAAGGCCGTTGTTTACCGTAAGCACCGGCTTAATGTCAAGAAGGTTGCCGAGTATTGCCGTCGTCTTTCTCATTCTTCCTCCCTTTTCAAGAAAAGTGAGGTCGCTCACGAGCAAAAATGCGTGCCATTTCGTGATGTAGTCGGCGCAGTGGGCGATAATCTCATCTGCGCTTTTCCCGCTTTTTGCAAGCGTTGCCGCCTCCACGGCGGTTGAGCCGATGATGACAGAAAAAGAAGCCGAGTCTATTATCCTTATGTCAGCTTCCGGATTTGAATTTTCAAGTATATCCTGGCGTACAAGCGTTGCGCTGTGATTCTGACCGCTTGAGAATGACGACAGCGTAAAATAAATAACGGTGTCGTGCGCCTTTGCCTCTCCGTCAAGTATTTCAAACATACGTGCATACGGGGTCTGTGACGTTTTGGGCAGCGTTTCGCTTGCGGCGAGCTTTTTGTAAAATTCTGCGTTTGTAATATCCTCGCCTATAACATATGACTTCTCTCCGAACATGCTTAAAAGCGGTATCAGTCCTATGCCGTACTTTTCCAAAATGTCATTTGAAAGGTCGGCGGACGAGTCCACCATTATTTTTATATCTGCCATTATTTTACATCCTCCCAGTTATATTTTGTAAGAGAGCCGTTTTTTCTGAGCTGCAAAAACGAATTCTGTCTGAGCGCTTCATATACCACTATGGCAACGGCATTTGACAGGTTCAGGCTTCGCGCCTCGTCTATCATCGGTATTCGTATGCAGCTTTCCTTGTTTTTATACAGCAGCTCCTCAGGCAGTCCTTTTGTCTCCTTGCCGAAGAATATGTAGTCCCCGTCTGAAAAGCTTACTTCCGAGTAGTCCGAGGGCGCCTTTGTCGAAGCGTAAAAGCACCGCGCGTCAGGGTTCTTCTCGTAGAATTCGGCGAGGTTTTCGTAGTAGACTACACCGAGCAGATGCCAGTAGTCCAGCCCGGCACGCTTGAGCTTCTTGTCATCTATGGCAAAGCCCATAGGCTTGACTATGTGAAGTCTGGACCCGGTCGCGGCGCACGTCCTCGCTATATTTCCCGTGTTCTGCGGTATCTCCGGCTCGACAAGCACTATATTGAACATTGTATCTGATTGCCTCTTTCCGTAATTTAGTCCTGAAGTATGTATGAATATTTTGTGTAAATGTCAAGGCATCTCGAAATCTCCGCACCGGTAAGCGTGTTTTTAACGTATTCCTTGACTTCTTTTCTGTGCGAATGGATATTACCTGTTATATAACCGATGTCGAGCTTGTTGTACATAGACATGGCAAACGCGAACTCGTCTGCCGTCATTGCCGCTTTTGCTCTGTCAACAGGTGAATCGCTCGTGTTTTCCGCCGGACGCTCTGTCTGATTATTCCCGGCAGGGTTAGTCCCTGTCTGTTCGCTCTGAGTCTGGGACCCGTTCGGAGAAGCTTGGCTTTGTGTTCCCGTCTGACTGCTGTCACCGCCTTGATTGCCGGTGCTTTTTGCCGCGTTTTCCGCTTCCTTCATCTTCACGTAGTTTTGAAGAGATTCGTCCGACAAAATACCTGAATCAGCCATCTCCTGCACAAACGCGTCTATTTCCTCTTTCAGCTCGTCGTCGTTTAATGCTTCCTGAACCTTTATAATAGTCTTGTCAACGACCTCCGGCTCAAAGTACAGCTTGTATGCTCCGTATGCACCTGCCGCCACGACCGCTATAACGACGAGCACAGCGATAATTATTTTTTTGCTTTTTTTCAATGTATTTACCTCCGATTTCATTCAGAACGCGACAGCTTTTCCGCCTGGTCAGCCGTTATGAGCGCGTCAATTATCTCGTCCATGTTCCCGTCAAGGAACTGCTCGAGCTTGTATATTGTGAGGTTAATCCTGTGGTCTGTTACACGCCCTTGCGGAAAGTTGTATGTTCTGATTCTCTCGCTTCTGTCGCCTGAGCCAACCTGCGACCTTCTTTCATCTGCTATTTCCTTGCTTCTCTGCGCCTCCATGGCATCGTATATTCTTGAGCGGAGTATTTTCATAGCCTTGTCCTTGTTCTTGTGCTGTGATTTTTCGTCCTGGCACGATACGACTATGCCGGTAGGCAGATGCGTTATGCGGACGGCTGAGTCCGTCGTGTTAACGCACTGACCGCCCGGACCTCCGGCGCGGAACACATCTATTCTCAGATCGTTGGGGTTTATATCGACTTCTACTTCCTCAACCTCCGGCAAAACAGCAACCGTTACGGCGGAGGTGTGTATCCTGCCCGACGACTCTGTTGACGGCACTCTCTGCACCCTGTGCACGCCGCTCTCGAACTTCAGTCTGCTGTATGCCCCCTCACCGTTCACTGAAAAGCAAACTTCCTTGTACCCGCCTAACTCCGTCGGGTTTGAGCTGAGCATCTCAATGTTCCAGTGCTTTGATTCAGCGTACATTGAGTACATACGCAGAAGGTCTGCTGCAAAAAGCGCCGCTTCTTCGCCGCCGGTTCCGCCGCGTATTTCTATTATGACGTTTTTCTCATCGTTTGGATTCTTGGGCAGGAGTAGTACCTTGAGCTCGCGCTCTGCTGTCTCAAGAGCTTTTTCGCTTTCCGAAATCTCGTCGCGGAGCATATCCTCGAGCTCCTTCTCCTGCTGCTCCTCGAGCAGCTGCCTGTCGTCCGCAATAGTTTGCCTTAGCGACTTGTATTCCTTGTACTTATCTATTATTGGCGAAAGGTCGGAGTGCTCTTTGCACAGCTTCTTCCATGAATCTATATCGGCAATGACTTCCGGATCGCTTATTTTCTCAGACAGAGTTCTGAATTTCTCCTCCAGAGCCTCCAATTTATCAAACATATATATAACTCCGTTCCGCCGGGCTGCGCCGGCATAAATTATTTACAAGAATATCATTATAATTCTATCAAAAAACATGCTGTCTGTCAACCGAGTATACATATATTTAATAAATTTTATAAAAAACTACCATATTATATGTACCGAAATGAAAGCAGTATTGTAAGCAGGGCTCGGCGTGCGAAAAAACGCGAAAGTTAACAATTGACACAGCCGTGCTTGTGTGCTATACTAAAAATTGGCGGACGATGGCTCTGCACCAGAAAAATGAACGGAAATGATTGAATATGATATTGAAAAAGGCGGCCGCTTTTGCGGCGGCAGTTATACTCGGAGGGGCTTTAGCAGGCTGCGCGACAGAGGAAGGCGGCGGGAAAATAGAGGTTTTTGTTTCAATTCCGCCGCAGGCTGAGCAGGCGAGAGCCGTGTGCGGAGACCTTGCCGACTTAAAGACGCTGATACCTTCCGGTTACAGCCCGGAAACATATGAGCCGGCTCCGAGGGACATAGCGGAGCTTACGCAGGCGGATATATACTTCACGATAGGCGTTCCGGCGGAGGAGGCAAACGTGCTTCCGAGGGCGGAGGGAATAAAAATCTCACATCTTGAAGAAGCGGCGGCGCGCGAGTATCCCGATCTGACTATAGGTAGTGAGCGCGATCCTCACATATGGCTTTCGCCAAAGCGAATGGCTGCCATGACCGCGGAAATGGCTGAGCAGATGGCTTCTCTCGATCCGGAAAATGCAGACTATTACAGAGATAACGCAAATGCGTATATAAGCAGGCTTACAGAGCTTGAGGAATATGCGTCGGGATGCACGGCGGGGCTTGAGAACAAAAAGTTCATCGTTTTTCACCCTGCGTTCGGATATCTTGCAGATGAATTCGGGCTTGAGATGTACGCGCTTGAAGAGGGCGGCAGGGAGGCTACTGCTCCGCATCTTGCAGACATGATAGACCTTGCAAAGTCGGAGGGCATTGACAGGATTTTCTGCCAGAAGGAAGCAGGGGAGAGGCAGGCTGAATCGTTTGCTGAGGAAATAGGCGGTACAGCGGTGTATCTTTCGCCGCTCGCTGAAAATTATATAGAAAATTACAAGACAATGATAGACCTGATATGCGGCAGGGAAATAGGGTGATAAAATGGCAAAAGCTCTTGAAATTGACAGGCTCACCGTGAGCTACGGAAGAAACGTCGTCCTCAGGGACGTTACGTTTTCCGTCGAAGAAGGCGAATATCTCGGGATAATGGGACCAAACGGCGGCGGAAAATCGACGCTTCTGAAAGCGATTCTCGGAATAGTTAAGCCGAGCGGCGGAAGCATAAAAATTTTTGGCAGGTCTCCGGGCGAGGGAAAGTCAAAAATAGGTTATGTGCCGCAGTTTTCCGACACCGACAGGAGCTTCCCGATAAGCGTTCTGGAGGTCGTGATGACAGCGCTTTTGAAAAACGGGCTTCATCCGTTTTTGAGGTTTGGTGAAAAAGACAGGGAGGAGGCTCGGCGCGCACTGGCGTTTGTCGGGCTTGACGGTTTTGAAAAACGGCAGATAGAAGAGCTTTCCGGAGGTGAGTTTCAGAGACTGCTCATAGCGAGGGCTCTCGCTTCAAAGCCGTCGCTTCTTTTACTGGACGAGCCTACAGCCAGCGTCGATGCGGCTTCAAGAGATAAAATTTATTCGCTTCTCGGCGGCCTCAGCAAAAAGATGACGGTCGTCATGGTAACGCACGACCTTACAGCTGTGTCGAGAGAGGTAAAAAGACTTGCGTGCCTCAATCAGACGCTCGTCTATCACGGGGTGCCGGAGCTGAGCCGGAAAACGGTCAATGCTCTCTACGGCTGTCCTGTCGACCTTATTGCGCATGGGGTGCCGCACAGGGTGCTTGAAAACCATGACGGAGGTGGCTGTCAATGCTGAGTATGCTTGCAGAGTATCAGTTTTTGAGATACGCGCTAATAGCAGGATTGCTGACAAGCGTGGTTTGCGGTATAATAGGCGTTATAATCGTTGAAAAAAAGCTTGTGATGCTTACGGGCGGAATAGCGCATACGGCTTACGGAGGTGTAGGCCTGGGCTATTTTTTCGGCTTTGAGCCGATACTTGGGGCGCTTGCCGTATCGGTTGCGGCGTCGTGCTCAATAGGCGCGGTTAAAAGACATACAGGCTCTGCCGCGGACGTAATAATCGCGATGATGTGGTCAGCCGGAATGGCGATGGGGATACTTCTTATCGCTCTTATGCCCGGTTATCCGCCTGATTTAAACTCTTATCTTTTCGGAAATATCCTGTCCGTGACGAGGACCGAGCTGATAACCGAGGCGATTGTCTGCGCCGCTGTCTGCCTTGTCGTGTTCATCTTCTACAACGACTGGAAGGCATACCTTTTCGACAGTGAATTTTCTGCCATATTGGGGCTGAGAGTAACGGTTCTTGAATATACGCTTCTCGTTATGACGGCGCTTACTGTTGTTGTTTTGATAAGGACGGTCGGCATAATACTGATTCTTGCGCTGCTAACCGCTCCTGCGGCTGCCGCGTCAATGGTTTCAAAAAAAATGAGCACGAGAATGATTATTTCCGTTGTGCTCGGAGCGATATACTGCACGGCGGGGCTTGCAGCATCGTACGCGTTCAACATACCGTCCGGAGCCGCAATAATACTGCTTTCCGTAGCCGTTTATTTTGCCGTTTACGCCGCAACACGCGGCAAACGCGCAAATATGTGTAAAATCGATAATAAATAACAGGCAAATCGTCAATATTATTAAAATTTATAGGTTTTTTTAAAAAAAGACTTGAAATAATCTCAAAATATGATATAATATCTTAGTATGTCAATATTTTATCCGGAAGGGGGTTAGCAATGTGGTAACGCTATTTACTGTATTACACCTGATTTTTACGGTTCTTCTTATAGTAATCGTGCTTGCTCAGGAGGGAAAGGATCCCGGCATGAGAGGAATTTACGGGACTTCGCCTGACAGCAGCGATACGTTCTTCAGCCACAACGGCGGAAGCACGAAAAAGTCTATGATGTCAAAAATTACTATCGCGCTTTCGATTTTGTTTTTGATAACGACCATGTCGCTTGTAATGCTGAGCGCATGATGAATTTTCGGGCGCAGCGCGCCCGGCTTATGAAAGGATGATGTTACGCATGAAAAAGAAGAGTATAGTTACTCTTTGTTTCATCGTTGTGATTGCGGCGCTGCTCAATTACGTAGCTTTCCTTGGATATGATATTTCAGGATTCAAGTACGGCGGTATTTTCGATGAAGAAAAGGGTATCAGAAAAGGTATCGACCTTGCCGGCGGTTCTGTTATAACATTCCAGGCAAATGCCGAAAATCCAACGCCGGACGAGATGGCGTCCGTAGAGGCTGTATTTAACAACAGACTGACAACTCTCGGATATACCGAAGCGAGAATAAGTGTTTCTGACGGCGGAAAGATCACCGTTGAGATTCCGTCCGTATTCAATACCGATGAAGCGGCGGAGCTTCTGGGCCAGACGGCGAAGCTCACGTTCTGCAATGCCGCAGGTGAGGAAATACTTACCGGTACCGACATTAAGACAGCAGCAAGCAGATATGGAAAGACAAGCGATACGGCTGTCGCTTCCGAGGCATATGTCGAGGTGGAGTTTACTCCGGAGGGAAGACAGAAGTTCACAGAGGCTACAAAGGCTGCCGCTTCTGCAACTGACGGCAACAACTACATCGCGATAAAAATGGACGATACTGTAATTTCTCAGCCGAGTGTCGGCTCGGAATATGCATCAACTGGTATCAATTCCGATAAGTGCATAATTTCGGGAAGCTTCACAAACGAAACTGCAAGTCTTCTTGCAAACCAGATAAAGTCAGGTAACCTTCCGTTTGACCTTTCTGTTATAACTCAGGAAACAGTAGGTGCTGAGCTTGGTTCAACGGCGCTTCCTAAGAGCCTTCTTGCAGCCGGAATAGGCATTATACTTATAATGCTTTTCATGCTCGTATTTTACCGTCTGCCGGGACTTATCGCCGACATTTCACTTCTTATATATGTGGGACTCATGTCGCTTCTGCTCGGCGTGTTCCGTGTAAACCTCAGCCTTTCCGGTATCGCCGGTATAGTGCTGTCCATTGGTATGGCGGTCGATGCGAACGTAATTATATTTGAGCGCCTAAAAGAGGAAATGCGCCTTGGAAAGACTATCAGAGCTTCCGTAGAAGCCGGATTCCACAAGGCGTTCTCAGCAATACTTGACTCTAACGTCACGACTATCATTACGTGCGTTGTTCTTTACATTTCCGGAATAGGAACTGTAACAGGCTTTGCCGTAACACTCGGTCTGGGCGTTATCGTAAGTATGTTCACTGCAATAGTTGTTACAAAATTCCTTTTGAAGCAGATTGTCGGAATAGGAATATCAAAGCGCTCCTTATTCTGCTCTGAAAAAAAGATAGAAGAGGGAGGTAACGACTGATGAAACAGATAGATTACACGTCAAACAGATGGAAGCTTGCTATTTTACCGGCTCTTATCATCGTTGCCGGCATCGTTTTCCTGATTGTCCGCGGCGGATTCAATTTTGATATTGAGTTCATGGGCGGAACACGTATGCAGGTAAACCTCGGTACAACATACGAAAATGATGATATAGCAAAGCTCATAAACGATAAAAACGGCGTAAGTGTAACTGTTCAGAAGGGTGCGACTGATACAGAGGTAATCGTTAAGACTCCTCCTATCGATAAGACAACGGAAGATGAGATTTTCAATACCCTTAAGGAACAGTACTCGCTCTCTGACGATGCGCTCATGTCAGTGTCAAGCGCGTCTGCAAGCTTCGGCGGCGAGGTTCAGAGAAAGGCGCTTATGTTCGCGCTTCTCGCTATCGTTTGTATACTTGTATATATAGCTATACGCTTTGAGTGGCGCTCTGCCGTTATGGCAATTATCGCACTCGCGATAAACGTATTCGTTATGCTGAGCGTTTATGCTATTACAAACATTCCGATGAACACGACGTTCATTGCGGCAATGCTTACCGTTATGGGTTATTCCATAAATAACACAATAGTTATCTTTGACCGCATACGTGAGAATATGAAGAGGTTCGGCGGCAAAAAGGGCTATTCTATAATCGGTATGGTAAACACGAGCATAACTGAGAGCATGGGCCGTACAATAAACTCGACAATTACTACGCTTATAACGATAGTTCTCCTTTATATAATCGGTGTTTCCGCGGTTAAGGAGTTCGCTCTTCCGCTTATCGTCGGAATAGTCATAGGCGCGTACACGTCAATTTTCTTTGCAGGACCGTTCTGGGGTGTTTGGAAGCAGTCGGAACGCGATGCAAGGGCTGAAGCGGCAAGAGAAAAGAAAAAGAAATAATTTTGCCGGCTTGTGAACTGGTACAGGTTTATAGCTTAAAAAGACCGTTGGAGCGTTTGCTTTATGCGGTCTTTTTTGTGCCGGAAAAGAGCGGAAACAGGACTTGACAATTTTACAAAATGCGTTTATACTATATGTAAACTCGATTTTTTAGTTGTTTATTTATCATGCCGCACGGCGGCAAAAAGAGGGATTTGGTGATGAGGAAATTTATTTTATTTGTTTTGCTTATATGTGTGTTTTCCGGCTGCGCCGGCGCGGCTGCGGAATATGAGCTCAGCTATTCTTGGGCTGACGAAGCTGTTCAGTTCTGCGTCTCAAGCGGGATAATGACCGGTGACGAAAACGGTGATCTCATGCTCGGAGAAAGCCTTACGCAGGCTCAGGCATGTGCTATGACAGCAAGGGCAATGGGGCTTGATACCGCCGGGAAAACAACTTCTCTCGTCGGCACAAGTCACTGGGCATACAGATACGTTGCGGCTCTATCTTCATATATAGTTCTGCCGGATTCTTTCAGTGCAGATAAGCCGGCTTCAAGAGAAATGTATATAGCTCTTCTTACATCAGCGGCAGGAATTGCTCCCGCAGGAGATTCAAAGCCGCTGAAGGATCATTTTGCTGATGCGGCGGCTGTCAAGTTTGAATATCTTCCGTATATAACAGCAGCATATGAAAGCGGTCTGATAATCGGCGACGGTACTATGCTTAATCCGAAGTCGAACCTTACCCGCGCTGAAGCTGCCGTTTTGCTGGAGCGCGCAGGGAACAATCTCAGGACTCATACGCCGATAATCGGCTCGCCGGAAGTAACGCTTGAACAGGCAAAGAGGTGGGCTTCGGCAAAGGGCGCCGCTGATATATACATAAACATTGCCGATATATACTGGAAATACGGTCAGATTACAGGAATAAGACCTGACCTTCTCTATGCACAGGCTGGAAAAGAGACAGGCTATGGCAATTATACAGGCAAAGTAAAGCCTGAGATGAACAACTGGGCCGGAATAAAGAAGTACGGCGCGACAGGAGACGAGACGGAAGACCATGAAACATTTGCAACACCTGACGACGGAGTCCGCGCACACTTTAATCACATATGCGCGTATGTCGGACTTGCCCCTATCGGCGAGCCGCACGGCAGGTACAATTCTGTTATGACGCTTTCGTGGGCAGGCACGATAACCGAGATGGAGCAGCTCGGCGGAAAGTGGTGTCCCGACGTAAATTACGGTACGGCGGTAGTAAAAATGGTTGAAGAAATGAAAAAATATTGACAGTGAAAGGCGGAGCGGCTTTTGATTTCGGAAATAAACTCAGCTTCTAATAAAAAATTCAAATACTTCAGGAGCCTGTCTGCAAAAAAGGAGCGCGCTTTAAACAGGCAGTATATGGTAGAGGGCGTAAAATGCGTAAAAGAGGCGCTTGCTTCCGGAGCGCACGTTGATGCGGTTATTGCCTGCCCCGAACGAGTCGCAGACATTCCGGCAGACATCAGGGCACCGGTGTATGTTATGCCAAAGGCGCTTGAGGAGAGGCTGTCTTATACAAAAACGCCGCAGGGTATTTTTGCAGTTATTGACATGGGAGATGAGCTTTTGTTTGACCCCCGCTCCGGCGGTGCGTTCGTATATTGCGACTGCATATCCGATCCGGGAAATCTCGGCACTATAATAAGGACTGCCGACAGCGCCGGATTTGACGGCGTACTGCTCTCTCCCGGGTGCGTCGATGCGTATTCTCCAAAGGTGGTCAGATCGTGTATGGGCTCTTTCTTTCATATAGATATATTTGAGAATGTTCCCTGCAGCGTGATTGCTGAGTACAAAAAACGCGGCGGCAAGATCTACGGCGGTGTGCTGAGCCCCGGCTCGGCTGATTACAGAGATGCAGATTACAGCGGAGATGTGATGATCGCCGTTGGCAACGAGGCAAACGGCATTTCCGAAGAAATGCGCACTTTGTGCAGTCATATCATAATCCCGGTATACGGGCGGGCCGAATCACTTAACGCGGCGGTTGCGGCGTCCATAATGATGTACGAGTGTTCAAACTCTAGACACGGGAACAGACAGCAATAAATTTTATGCTTAATGCCTAGTTATTTGTATTTGTTTATATAAAATGACAATAAATGTTCATTGTTTGTTAATAAAGTTTGTAAAAAATCCAAGAATTTGTAAAAGTTTGTTGACATTTGTTCATATTTCCTCTATAATGTAACGCATAGAAAGCTTTCACACACAAAGGCGTGTCGGTTGAAAATTATTTCGATTGATGCGTTTTT
>CALXSX010000028.1 GCA_944391265.1 uncultured Clostridia bacterium
GCAATATCGGCTCAACATCTTGGCTGCATAAAAATAGCGTAGCAGTCGTTAAAACTACTACGCCATAAAAAGTCTAACTTTTTGGGGTCACATCAAGACTTAACACTCCCCTTTTTCATATGAAAAAATCAATAGTTTTCAGCGTGTATTTCAAAATAGCTCTGTGGATGCGCACAGGTCGGGCATATCTCAGGAGCTTTTGTTCCCACTACTATATGACCGCAGTTCCTGCATTCCCAAACCTTGACCTCGCTCTTTTCAAAGACCTGAGCCTGCTCGACATTCTTAAGAAGTGCGCGGTAACGCTCTTCATGATGTTTTTCTACAGCAGCAACAAGCCTGAACTTTCTTGCAAGATCATCAAAGCCCTCTTCTTCGGCTGTTTTGGCAAATCCCTCATACATATCCGTCCACTCGTAATTTTCGCCTTCAGCAGCGGCAGAAAGGTTCTGCGCCGTGTCGCCGATGCCGTTTAGTTCCTTGAACCACATTTTAGCGTGCTCTTTTTCATTGTCAGCTGTCTTTAAAAACAGTGCGGCGATTTGCTCATAGCCTTCTTTTTTTGCGACTGAAGCAAAATAGGTGTATTTGTTTCTCGCCTGTGATTCGCCTGCAAATGCAGCTTCCAGGTTCTTCTCCGTTTTTGTTCCGTCATACTTACCCATGTTCATCTCTCCTTTTTTAATATTTTATTGCGTCTGAAATGATTTTTCCATACCGCAAGGATATGCAGCCGAAGCTTCATAAATCTCTTTTTTCTGAATATTGTAGCAGCGGTAGCCGCCCGCAAAGTTATAGCAGTCATAGCCGAGCTGTGAAAGTATTCTGCACGCAATGTAGCTTCGCAGCCCTGATTGACACATTACATATATTGTTTTGTTCTTCGGTATCTCGTTTATCCGTTCCCTCAGCTCATCTACCGGAATGTTTATAAAACCGTCAGGTGACCCTGCCGCAACCTCAGTTTTCGTCCGCGTATCAAGAAGAAATGCGGTATCATCCTTACGAAGTGAAGGTATTTCTTCAAAATGTGCTTGCTTTACTTTACCTGTAATAATGTTTTCGATCATGAAGCCTGCCATATTTACAGGATCCTTTGCCGACGAGTATGGAGGGGCATAGGAAAGCTCAAGCTCAGCAAGGTCACATGCGCTTAAGCCTCCGCGTATTGCAGTTGCTATAACGTCAACTCTCTTATCTGCTCCGTCAGAGCCTATTATCTGTGCTCCAAGCAGTTTTGCGGAATTTTTGTCAAAAAGCACTTTCATCGTGATTACACTGCCGCCTGGATAATACGATGCATGGGACATCGGTGAGAGCATAACATACTCAAAGTCAATACCCATAGCACGTGCTACCGACTCGTTTATTCCCGTTGAAGCTACTGTCATATCAAATATTTTTAATACTGATGAACTGTGTGAGCCGTTGTACCTGCTGTCTCCGCCACATATGTTATCCGCCGCTATACGGCCCTGCTTATTTGCCGGCCCGGCAAGCGAGATAAGTGCAGCGGCGCCGGTAATGAAGTTTTTCACTTCTACTGCGTCTCCCACAGCATAAATGTCAGGAACAGATGCTTCCATCTTATCATTTACTGTTATACTTCCTTTTATACCGAGCTTAAGACCTGCGCTTTTGGCAATAGCAGTGTCCGGCACTACGCCGACTGACATAATAACCATATCAGATGCAACCTCTGCCCCGTCAGCAGTTTTAGTTATAATCATTCCGTCACGCTCTTTAAAGCATGCAACGGCAGATTTAAGCATCAGCGATATGCCGTGTTTCCTTAACTGTGAATGTACCTGACAAGCCATGTCAGAGTCGAGCTGCGCGAGAAGATGATCGGCATACTCTATTATCGTTACCTTTATACCCTGCTCTGTTAAGTTTTCAGCAAGCTCAACGCCTATAAAGCCGCCGCCGACAACAGTGGCAGTTTTCGGTCTGCTTGTATCTATGAAGTCTTTTATCCTGAGGGTATCTTCAACGGTTCGGAGTGTGAAAACTCTGTCCATGTCAATACCCGGGAGATCAGGTCTTGCGGACTTTGCTCCGGGGGATAAAACCAGTTTGTCGTAGCTTTCTTCAAAGATTTGACCTGTTGACAGATTTTTCACTGTAACAGATTTTTTCTCAGTGTTTATTGCCGTAACCTCATGCAAAACGCGCACATCAATCCTAAACCTGTCCCAAAAGCTTTTTGGAGTCTGCAGTGTCAGGTCTGATTTTTCCGTGATTTCACCGCCTATATAATACGGCAGACCGCAGTTGGCATATGAAATATAAGCCGTACGCTCAAAAATGACAATCTGTGCGCTTTCATCAAGTCGTCTTATTCTTGCAGCGGCTGAAGCTCCGCCGGCAACGCCGCCTACAACTACTACCTTCATACTTAACACCTCCCCGTAACCTTCAGTCGCAAATCACGCCTTGTTTATTGAACCGAAGAGATCCATTTTTTCTTTTACGATAGTCTTTATAGCCTCGGTACCAGGTGCGAGCAGCTTCCTTGGATCAAAGCCTTTTCCAACAAGG
>CALXSX010000029.1 GCA_944391265.1 uncultured Clostridia bacterium
GATACCGTAGGCATTCGTCTTTTCCTTAAGCTCTGGCACTTTTTGGGCGGACAGCTGTGAAATGTTTTCTCCGTTTGCGGCGCGAACCGGAAAATGTGTTATACCGAGCTTGTTGAGATGCTTAAATTGCTCATCAATATTTTCGCTTATCTCATCAGAAAATCCGGAAATAATAAATTTACTCAAAAATTACACCTCTTTCTTTTTAACTTTTAAGCTAATAATAGCACAAAATTTCAAAATATACTTTACAATTATTGATAAATATATTGCAAATATTGATGTTTTGTGATATATTTTATTTATGAAATCAAAAGGGCTGATTATATGAGTTTTGAAAAAACGATTACGGGTGATGAATACATTTTTAAGCATTCTAACGACAGTGATGAAAAAAAAAGTAAACTTGTTTTGCATAACCATAACGATACTTATGAAACACTTATTTTTATATCAGGCGACGCGGAATTTACCGTAGAGGGCTCAACGTATAAAATGTCACCCGGTGATGTCATAGTTATAAACAATAATGAGATGCACAGAATGAAGCTCACAGGCGAATCTGTATATGAGCGAATTGTTATAAATACGACGCCGAAGTTTTTCTACATGTACCCTGAGCTGAAAAACATTTTCAGAAACAGACGTCTCGGCATTGGGAATGTTTTGAAGCCAGATGATTTTTTGCTGGGCACCATACACGATATTTGCAGCAAAATTGAAAAGTATAATTATATGTACAGCGATGTTGAATTCTCCGCTGATATAATAAAAAATCTTATTCTTGAAATAATGTTTCTCCTTAACAGAGCACAGCCGTCCTGCGACCATAAAACAAGAACAGATGACAGAATAAAGCAAATACTTGAATACATAAACGATAATTTGTCAGCGTCTTTATCTCTTGACTTGCTAAGCAAGAAGTTTTTTGTTAACAAATACCACTTATGCAGGATTTTCAAAATGAGCACCGGTATGACAATAACGAGCTATGTAAACTATAAGAGGCTTCTTCTCGCGCGGGAGCTGCACGAGGAAGGGAAAACACTGACAAATGCAAGCTTTGAGGCAGGTTTTGACAATTATTCATCGTTTTATAAAATATACAGGCGTGAATTCGGTCACTCGCCTAATAAAAGCTGAAAATCATCTCTTGGAAAGGAGTTTAATGATGTGTTTGATAAAGAACGGCTTTACAGTACAGGTATAAGACAGTTTGGCATAACAGATCCTGTAAATATAGTGTTTGACAAAGAAATAAGAAAAATGTGCGAATGCAACGCCTGCCGTCAGTACGGAAAAACGTGGGCATGTCCGCCGGCTGTCGGAACTGTCGATGAATGCAGAGAAAAATGCCTCCAATACGGAAGCGCTTTAGTGTTTTGCGCTGTGTATCCGCTCCAAGACTCATTTGACTACAGCGGCATGATGCGCGGGCATAGTGATTTTATAACGGTAACGGACAAGCTTTACGACACCGTAAAAGACAGCCTTTCTTCATTTATCATTTTATCACACGAAGGCTGCTCAAGAAGCTGCGTCTGCACATATCCGAAAAATCCGTGCAGGTTTCCGGAAAAGCTATTCCCGTCTATTGAAGGCTACGGAATAAACGTATCAGAGCTCGCAAAGTCAGCCGGCCTGTAATATATTAACGGGAAAAACACTGTGACATATTTCGGCGCACTTTTTTATTGAAACACTAACAAAAAGGGCTGTAAAAACTTAGTTTTTACAGCCCTTAATTTATAGGATTATTCCTGAGCAAGCTTTACAAGCTTATCATACTTTTCTTCAGCGTTCTTTACAGCCTTTGCAAAGAGCTCTTTTGCTCTTTCAGGGTTAGAACGTGCAAGTGAGTTATAACGAACCTCACCCATGATAAAGTCTTCATAGCTTGCAGTCGGAGCCTTAGAATCAAGCTGGAACGGGTTCTTTCCTTCGAGAGCAAGACGCGGGTCGAAGCGGAAGAGGTGCCAGTAGCCAGCTGCAACTGCCTTCTTCTCCTCTGTCTGGGCAATGCTCATACCGCCCTTGATACCATGATTTATACATGGAGCATACGCTATAATAAGCGAAGGTCCGTTGTAGCTTTCAGCCTCATGGAAGGCCTTCAGGCACTGGTTGTAATCTGCACCCTGAGCTACCTGTGCAACGTACACATATCCGTATGTCATAGCGATTGCAGCAAGATCCTTTTTCTTAACCTCTTTACCTGCAGCGGCAAACTGAGCGATAGCTCCTGTCGGTGTAGACTTCGACGACTGACCGCCTGTGTTTGAATAAACCTCAGTATCGAATACGAGAACGTGTACATCCTCTCCGGAAGCGAGCACGTGGTCAACTCCGCCGAATCCGATATCGTATGCCCATCCGTCACCGCCGAATACCCATACTGACTTTTTAGCAAGGTAATCCTTATCAGCGAGCACGTCCTTAGCTTCCTGTGAATTAACAGCAGAAACAGCTTTAATAAGCTCGTCCGCAGCAACCTTGTTGAGGCTGCCGTTTTCTTTTGTTTCCATAAACTTATCAAATGCACTCTTTACATCAGCATTTTCCTCAGCAACAGCCTTTGCCTTTTCTATAGCTGAATCACGAAGAGTCTTCTGAGCGAGGAACATTCCGTAACCGAACTCAGCATTATCCTCAAACAGTGAGTTAGCCCAAGCAGGACCGTGACCGTTCTTATCAGCTGCATACGGTGTAGACGGTGAAGAACCACCCCAGATTGAAGAGCAGCCTGTTGCGTTTGCTATATACATTCTGTCACCGAAAAGCTGTGTAACAAGCTTAGCATACGGTGTCTCTCCGCAGCCTGCGCATGCGCCTGAGAATTCAAGATATGGCTTCTTGAACTGAATACCCTTAACTGTTGTATCCTTGAATTTCTCGAGAACATCAGCTTTTGGATCTATATTTACTGCATAGTCAAAGCTTGCCTGCTCAGAAAGCTGAGAATCAAGGCTCGACATTGAAAGCGTCTTCTTACCTTTGATTTCAGGGCAAACATTTACACATGAGCCGCATCCTGTACAGTCAAGAACTGAAACAGCAACAGCGAAATAGTAACCATCCATCTGCTTCATGGCAACATACTTCATGCCCTCAGGAGCGTTCTTAGCCTCTTCCTCGGTAAGAACAACCGGTCTGATACAAGCATGAGGACATACATAAGTACAAAGTCCGCACTGGAGACATGTATCCTTGTTCCATGTAGGAACGTCTACAGCGATACCGCGCTTCTCGTAAGCTGAAGAACCAAGCGGAACCTGTCCGTTTACATAAGGCTCAAAAGCAGAAACAGGAAGCTGCATTCCCTTAAATGAGTTGATGGGAACGAGTATATTATTTA
>CALXSX010000030.1 GCA_944391265.1 uncultured Clostridia bacterium
AAAAATTTTCTTCATTTCGGATATTTCCATCTTAATTTTCCCCCTTATTTAATGCAGCCTTCGCAAGGCTGTCTGCTTCATCGTTATAAACATTGCCGGAATGTCCCTTTACCTTTGTAAATTTCACCGAAAGGTCGTCCTTTATACTGTCATAAAACCGCTTGTACCTCTTGGTACCGTCCTTGCTCGCTTTCCACTCGCCGGTACACCACGTTTCAACGCCGCGGTAATCGTAAAAAATTTCAAGGCTCTTTATGCCGGCATCGACGCAATAGCGCATGGCAAACTCCGCTCCCTTTATCTCGCCGGCGACGTTTCGCATAGACGAAAGCTCAGGGTCGGAAAACGCTGCAGAAAACGTCAATTTCTCCCCGTCCCGGAAAAGGACAACGCCGTATGAAAATCTGCCGTCGGACACATCATAGCTGCCGTCTGTGTATGCAGTCGCCTCGCAGCTCAAAGCGGCTGTGTGCTCATCGCCGCGGACGAACGCCGCCGCTTCGTCTTCAGAAGAAAAGCTTTTATACACAGCGCCGGAAAAGCCCTTTACCTGCTCCTCGCACTCTGCCCATGTCCTGTATACGCCGGGCTTTTTTCCATTTTTTACGGCGTAAAATTTCACCGCCATGCAAATCACTCTCCCGTCATTTGATATTATACAATAAAAAAACCCGTTTGTAAAGACAAGAAAACTGCCGCGCCGAAAAAATCTCGGTGCGGCAGCTTCCTTTCCGTCCGGCAGTCAAGTAAAGCCAAGATCACCGGCCGGTTAATATATAATTGTTAAAGAGAGAACGTAAAAAATCTTGATTTTTCTTATCATTTGTACTATAATGTAAGTATATCATAATTCAGGACATTTGTAAATAATAGGATATTCGCATATCATATAATTATATTGAACTAAAAAGGGGGTATTTTTGTGGACGGCGAATTTGACAGGGTACGGCTTTTGCCGATAAACGTCATACGCACCGGTATGAAAGAGGAACAGCAGCACATTATTCGCGGCGACGGGTACCCCGCCTATCAAATATCCGTTTGCTTTGACGGCTGCGGGAAATTCATTTCAGGCAGCGGCGAATACGAGGTAGGGCGCGGCGATGCGTTCATGTTCGCGCCGAAAGCGGCGCACGAGTACTACCCGACGTCAAAAAAATGGAGTCTTTACTTTTTCGTATTTACGGGCGACTGCCTGGAGGGAATGTTCAGGTACTTCAAATTTGAGCCGACAGAGGTTTTCCTCTCATCAGGTGCGGAGAATTACAGAGAGCTGTGCGATATGTCAACAGCTCTGACTGAGTCGGGAAACGATTACAGGCGCTCGCTTTGCGTATATACGCTGCTGGGAACTCTTTCGGGAATGAAACGCGCAAAGCCTAAAAGCGCAGACGGAAGAGATGATTTTTTCAGCAAGCTGGCGCCGGTAGCGGACTATATAATAAACAAGTACAAATCGGTAATAACTCTTGATGAGCTTGCCCGCGCCGCAAATGTTTCAAAAAGCTACCTGTGCCGCACATTCAGTGAAGCTTACGGCGCCACACCAATTAAGTACCTGCAAAACTACAGGATAGACAGGGCAAAGCAGCTGCTCATATCCACCGACATGACAATGAAAAAGCTCGCACGTGAAACGGGCTTTAATGACACAAGCTTTTTTTGCCGGACGTTTAAAAAGTACGAGGGAATGACTCCGGAGCAATTCAGGCGGCTGCATAATGACTGATATTTAACACGAGGGATTGTAATGAACGAAAAAATATACTGGCTGTGGCTTTGCGGCAAGGTAAGCGACAGGAAAAAGCTTCTTCTGTACGAGCATTTCAGCTCAGCAGAGAATGTGTTCAAAGCGGGGAGCTATGACCTTGGCTTTCTCACAGACGATGACAAAATGAAGCTTTCGGACAAGCAGACAGACTCAGCCGAAGCGGATTTTGAAAAATGCGAAAGGCTTGATATAAAAATCATAACGTGGAACAGCAGTGAATACCCCGTACAGCTTCGGCATATTTCACAGCCGCCGGCGGTGATTTACGCAAAAGGTACTGTTCCCGCCTGGGAATCGATGTTCGCAATCGGTGTTGTAGGCACGAGAAAAATGACGAGCTACGGCTATGATGTAACAAGAAAGCTGTCAGCTGAGCTTGCCGGAGCCGGAGCGGTTATCGTCACAGGTTTTGCCAGAGGAAACGATTCCGAAGCAACGCTTGTTGCCACAGAGCTCGGCGGATTTTCAATAGGTGTACTCGGCGGCGGAGTTGACGTGATATACCCGCCGGAAAACAAGAAGCTTTACGAAAAAGTTCTCGAATACGGACTATTTATATCGGAATATCCTCCCGGCACCCCACCGAAGCCATATCACTTTCCGCGGCGAAACAGGCTCATCGCAGGAATATGCGACGGCGTTCTTGTGACGGAAGCGCCTGTTAAAAGCGGCGCCATAATAACAGCGCATATCGCGGCGGACGAAGGAAAAAGCGTTTTTGCCGTTCCCGGTCAGATATATGCACCGTCGAGCGCCGGAACAAACAGGCTTATCATGGAGGGAGCGAAGCCGGTGCTCAGCGGCAGTGACATACTCAGCGAATTCCCGTACTTTGAAAGCCGCAAAACGGCAAGAAAGTCAAAGCCTGAAAGATATGCCCGGGTTGCCGAGCCTCCCGCTCAGTTTGCTGTAGATAAAACATCTTCAAAGGAGGAGCTAATCGTTCAGGCGCTGAGTGAAAACGGGGATATGTCTGTGGATATGCTTGCAGCGGTGACGGGACTTTCCGTACATGAAATAAACTCATGCTGTGTCATGCTTGAACTTTGCGGAAAGCTGCTCCGCCTGCCGGGGAACATATACCACCTTTGCAGCTAAAAGGGCTCTATATCCGTTATACATATATCGTCGTATTTTGTGCCCTTGTAGCTTGAATTGACGGTTATTTTCAAAACGGAGGTTTCTGCGGGCTCGGGAAGCTCTATCCGCTCGCGCTCTCCAAACTCACCGTCCTCAAGCGTAAACGAATACTCCGCGCCGTCAACGGTGACTGTTATGCTCTTGGCGCGCCTGTTTTCCAGGAAAAGCCTCTCGCTTTTTGCGTACCCGTTCACAATGTAAAACCCGGCTACCGTTTGTTTTTCATCTGCGGAAAGCTCTATCCACGGGCTTTTGTCGTCAGGCGCCGGCGACCACGCGGTGTCCGGATACCCGTCGGCGGCACACTCCGGGTCATACGTTATTTTGCCGGAAGCAGGAAGCACGCTTGATGCCGTCACCCCTGTAAACTCGGGAGTATCGGATTGCGGCGGAGCGGAAAACGACGGCTTGGGCGGCGGCGTAACAACTGCCTGCGGCGGCGGCGTAGGGGCGTGGAGTTTTTTCGTGTTGCCCGTAAAAATGAGAACAGACACGCCGGCTGCGGCACACACCAGCGCGACAGCGACGAATATAATAAACATGACGAGCAGACCTCTGCTCTTTTTTTTGTGCTTTGATTCGTGCCTGGTCACCTGAAACACCTCCGTTTTTTTATCTAAGTATATCACATGCGGCGGCAAAATACAACAATTTCCGGCTTTTTTCCGCAGATAATTCAAATAGTGCATATTTGACAAAAATATGACAAAAAATAAACTAAATTTAGTCCCCGTATTTCCAAAAAATACTTGAAAAAACTTTGCGTATGTTGTACAATATAATTATGAAAATATGTGCATTTTAACAAAAATGCGCGAATGGAGGAGAAAAGCTATGTTTAATAAGTTGACGATTGAAGATATTGAAGTTTCCGGAAAGAGAGTTCTTGTAAGATGCGATTTTAACGTACCGCTTGACGAAAACGGAAACATAACCGACGAGAACAGAATCGTCGGCGCGCTCCCGACAATCAAGTACCTTGTTGACAAGGGAGCTAAGGTTATACTTTGCTCGCATATGGGAAAGCCCAAGGGTGAGCCCGTACCGTCGCTTTCACTTGCCCCGGTTGCAAAGAGCCTTTCGGAGAAGCTCGGCAAGGAAGTAATTTTTGCAGCTGATGACAACGTAGTCGGCGAGAATGCGAAAAAGGCAGTTTCCGAGATGAAAGACGGCGACGTCGTTCTTCTTGAGAACACGAGATACAGAAAAGAAGAGACCAAAAACGAGGACAGCTTCAGCAAGGAGCTTGCATCGCTTGCCGATGTATTTGTTGATGACGCGTTCGGAACGGCTCACAGAGCTCACTGCTCAAACGTCGGCGTTACGAAATACGTTAAAACGTGCGCATGCGGCTACCTTATAAAGAAGGAAATAGATTTCCTCGGAAACGCTGTAAACAACCCTGTAAGACCGCTTGTGGCAATCCTCGGCGGCTCGAAGGTTTCAAGCAAGATTTCCGTTATAAACAACCTGCTTGAAAAGGTTGATACACTCATAATCGGCGGAGGCATGGCGTATACATTCATGGCGGCAAAGGGTCTCGGCGTAGGAAATTCGCTTCTCGAAAAGGATTATATCAACTACGCTAAGGAAATGATGGAAAAGGCACAGGCAAAGGGCGTTAAGCTCCTTATCCCGGTAGATACCGTTGCTGCAAAGGAATTTTCAAACGACGCTGAAACAAAGATAACCGAAAACGGAATCGAAGACGGCTGGCAGGGACTGGACATCGGACCGAAGACGACAGAGCTTTTCTCAGACGCTGTTAAGGACGCAAAGACGGTAGTGTGGAACGGACCTATGGGCGTGTTTGAGATGCCGAACTTCGCAAAGGGAACAAATGCAATAGCAAAGGTTCTGGCTGACCTCGACGCAACGACAATCATCGGCGGCGGCGACAGCGTTGCGGCTGTTAACCAGGCAGGTCTTGGCGATAAGATGAGCCACATTTCAACGGGCGGCGGTGCATCGCTTGAATTCCTTGAGGGTAAGGACCTCCCCGGCATAGCTGCTATAAACGATAAATAATTAAGAGGAAAGGTGAATAAAAATGGGTAAATATATAATTGCCGGCAACTGGAAGATGAACAAGCTTCCGTCCGAAACGTACGCTTTTGTAAAGGAGATAGCGGCTGCTACAGAGGGCGCTCAGTGCGAGGTAGTGTGCTGCACACCGTTCGTGTGCCTTTCCGAGGCTGTTAAGGCGGCTGAGGGAACGCACGTAAAAATCGGTGCAGAGAACCTTCATTTTGAGGACAAGGGCGCATACACAGGCGAAGTAAGTGCTGATATGCTCGTTGACCTCAAGGTTGACTATGTTATAATCGGTCACTCGGAGAGAAGACAGTATTTTGCAGAAACGGACGAAACTGTAAACCTTAAGATAAAGAAAGCTCTTGCGAAAGGTCTTATCCCTATCGTATGCGTAGGCGAGAGCCTTGAGCAGAGGGAAGCCGGCGTTACAATGGAGCTTATCACGGGTCAGATTGAGAAAGCGTTTGACGGAATCACAGCCGCTGACGCTGAAAAGGTAGTAGTAGCATACGAGCCTATCTGGGCTATAGGAACGGGCAAGACAGCGACAGCCGACCAGGCTGAGGAGGTATGCGCGGGAATCAGAGCCGTGCTTGCGAAGCTTTACAGTGATTCTTCAGCAAAGAAAGTTACTATCCAGTACGGCGGAAGCATGAACGCAGGAAATGCGCAGGAGCTTCTTTCAAAGCCGGACATCGACGGCGGACTTATAGGCGGCGCGTCACTTAAATCGGCAGATTTTGCGACAATCGTTGCGGCAGCGAAATAATCAGGAGAGGATCTTTAACACATGAAACCGACAGCACTTATAATACTCGACGGGTTCGGACTGAGCGAGTCCACCGCGGGCAACGCGATAAAGGCGGCAAACACGCCGAATCTTGACACGTACTTTGCCGACTACCCTAATACTATTGTTTACGCGAGCGGCATGAGCGTAGGGCTTCCGGACGGACAGATGGGAAATTCGGAGGTCGGTCACACGAACATCGGCGCAGGACGCGTTGTGTATCAGGAGCTTACAAGAATAACAAAATCCATTAAAGACGGCGACTTTTTCAAAAACGAGGCGCTGCTCAAGGCTGTTGAAAACTGCAAGAAAAATGACAGCGCGATGCATTTCATCGGCCTGCTCTCCGACGGCGGAGTTCACAGCCACATAGAACACCTGTTTGGGCTGATTGACTTTGCCAAGGCTGCAGGGCTGAAAAAAGTTTTTGTGCACTGCATAATGGACGGCAGAGACGTGTCTCCGACAAGCGGCGTTGACTACCTGGCACAGCTCATGGAAAAGCTTGAAAATGCCGGTGTGGGCAAGATAGCGACCGTAAGCGGACGTTACTACGCTATGGACAGGGACACGAACTGGAACAGAGTTGAAAAAGCATATGACGCTATGGTCAGAAGCAGGGGCGTTATGACGGACAATGTCATAGCCATGATGAAGAAATCTTATGAAACAGTCGATGAAAACGGCGCAAACATAACGGACGAATTCATAATCCCGGCAGTTATTACGGAAAACGGCGCACCGGTCGGGAAAATAAGCGCAAACGACTCCGTTGTATGCTTCAATTTCAGACCGGACAGAGCGAGGGAGATAACAAGAACGCTTGTTGACCCCGACTTCAAAGGCTTTGAAAGGGAGTTTATGCCGCTTCACTATGTGTGCATGACGCAGTATGACGCATCAATGCCGAATGTTGACGTAGCGTTCAAGCCTGAGAAGCTCGTGAACACGTTCGGAGAATATATATCATCAAAGGGCCTCAAGCAGCTGCGCATAGCCGAAACGGAGAAGTACGCGCACGTAACATTCTTCTTTAACGGCGGCGTGGAAAAGGTGTACGAGGGCGAGGACAGACGTCTTATCCCGTCACCGAAGGTAGCGACTTACGATATGCAGCCTGAGATGAGCGCGTATTTGGTTGCCGATGCGTGTGTTGAGCTGATAAATGAGGATAAGTACGACTGCATAATCCTCAACTTTGCAAATTGTGATATGGTCGGACATACCGGCGTGTTTGAAGCGGCAAAGAAAGCAGTTGAAGCTGTGGACGAATGTCTCGGCAAGGTTGTCGGCGCGCTGATGAAAAAGGATGCGTACATTCTTATTACAGCCGACCACGGAAATGCCGACTGCATGATAGATCCGGAAACGGGTGATGTGTTTACGGCGCACACGACAAACCCTGTTCCGCTTATTGTGATAGGCGCAGGCGACATAAAGCTCAAAAAGGGCAAGCTTGCAGATTTGGCTCCGACAATGCTCGACCTGATGGGTCTTGACAAGCCGGCTGAAATGACAGGCGAATCGCTTATAGTAAAATAAACAAGTAATCATATGATAAAACAGGCAAGCGCGTTTTTACTGCTTGCCTGTCTGTTTTTTTAAGTATTACGGTAAAGGAAGATGTATCATGGAAACACCTGTTCTTGAACTCAGAAATTTATCAAAATCATACGGCGAAACAAAAGCAGTAAAAAACGTGTCGCTTTCGGTAAAAGAAGGTGAGTTTGTGAGCTTTCTCGGTCCGTCCGGATGCGGCAAGACTACCATGCTGCGAATGATAGCCGGGCTCACGAGCGCCGACAGCGGAAGCGTGTTCCTCGCGGGCGAGGACATAACACACCTGCCTCCTGAAAAGAGAGCGGTTAACACCGTATTCCAGAGCTATGCGCTTTTCCCGCACATGAACGTGTGGAAAAACATAGCTTACGGGCTTAAGATAAAGGGCGTTGCAAAAGACGAGATAAAGCGGCGCGTGAGCGAAGCTCTGGAGCTCGTACGTCTCAGCGGAGTTGAGAAAAAGTACCCGGACCAGCTCTCCGGCGGACAGAAACAGCGCGTTGCAATAGCGCGCGGCATAATAAACAGGCCGAAAATACTACTGCTTGACGAGCCGCTCGGCGCGCTCGACCTCCAGCTCCGAAGACACCTGTGCGAGGAGATGAAACGAATCCAGAAAGAGAGCCGTATTACTTTCATATACATAACGCACGACCGTGACGAAGCCATGAATATGTCTGACAAAATGGTGGTCATGAACGCGGGCGAGTTCGTGCGTGTTGGGACGGTGCAGGAGATTTACGACGATCCGCAGAATATGTTCACTGCCCGGTTTATCGGGCTTTCAAACATAGTCACGGCCGAGGGGCTCGGAGGAAGGTCTGTGCGCATAGCAGGAGCAGTCATTGACGCGGCTGAAAACGTGGCAGGCGAGCGGCTGAAGCTCTGCTTTAAGACAGAGGACGTGTTTGTTTCAACGAAAGAAAGCGCCGGCGCCATTTGCGGCGTGGTGGATGAAAAATCATATAACGGCGGAATCCTGAAGGTGACGTGCGCGCTCGCAAACGGCGAGAGGATAACCGGCGTGCGCGCCGACAAGTCCGAGACAATCCCGGACGGAAGCACCGTCTACATAAAGTGGCAGCCGTCGGACGGTGCGTCAGCGGCAAGGCTTTGACGGGGAGGCAGATATTATGAAAAAATCTATACTTCCGCTTTTGCCGATGTACCTTTTTACACTGCTGCTCGTTATAGCTCCGCTCTTATACCTCATCGTGATAAGCTTTATGGAAAAGGGCGAGGTATGGGGTGTAGACAGCGCGTTCACTCTCGCAAACTACGCGAGAATAGCTGAACCTGCATATCTTAACACCATACTGTTTTCGCTCGGTATGTCAGCGGCGGTAACGGCGGCAACGGCGGCTGTCGGATATCCGTTCGGACTTTTTATGTCACGCCTAAAAAGCGACAGGGCAAAGTCTGTCCTAATGACTCTTGTTATACTTCCGTTCTGGACAAACGCGCTTGTCAGGATTTACGGATTTATAATACTGCTCCGCGGAAACGGGCTGCTATATAAGCTTTTGCACCTTCTCGGCTACGGCGGCGACTCGATTGCGTTTTTGTACACGCCGCAGGCTGTGGCTTTCGGAATGATATACGCACTCCTTCCGTTCATGATACTGAGCGTGTACTCGTCATGCGAGAGGCTTGACCGCTCCGTTCCGGAAGCGGCGCGCGACCTTGGCGCAGGAAAAATAAAAACATTCCTGACTGTTACGCTTCCGCTTACAGCAGACGGACTTATATCGGGCATAACGCTCGTTTTCATTCCGTCAATGGGACTGTTTTTCATATCCGACCTGATGGGCGGCGGCAAGGTTGTCATACTCGGAAACCTGATTAAAAATCAGCTTTTGACTTCGCGTGATTTTCCGTTTGGGGCGGCACTGTCAGTGGTAATGCTCGCGCTTATGGTGGTATGCCTTGCGGTTACAGGGCGCATGGGAAAACGCAGAAAACATGAAAGCGAGGCGAAAAACTGATATGCCAAAACAGAAAAAAGTAAATTTCGAGAAAATATATCTTGCCGCTGTTCTCGCTTTTATATACGTGCCGATGCTGCTTGTCATAGTCTACTCGTTTAATGAATCAAAGCTCAGTACCGTATGGGGCGGGTTCTCGCTCGACTGGTACAAAAAGCTCTTTTCAAACAGGGAGCTGGGTGCGGCGTTTAAAAACAGCCTGATAGTCGCATTTTCAAGCTCGGTTCTTGCGGCGGTGATAGGAACTTCAGGAGCCCTCGGCTTTCGCAAATACACCGGCGCCGTTAACTCTGCCGCGGAAAAGCTCGCCGTTTTTCCGCTGATGATGCCTGAGATAATAACGGGACTTGTTTTTCTTTTGATATTTTCAGCTGTAAATATAAAATTCGGCCTTCTCACGCTTGTAATCGCGCACACATCATTTTGCGTGCCGTACGTGTTCATGGTGGTAAAAGGGAGCCTGTCACAGCTGGACGACAGCGGGGCGGAAGCGGCGCGCGACCTTGGCGCGTCCCCGGCACGTGCGTTCTTTGACGTAACTCTGCCGTCCATTTTCCCGTCTGTTATGAGCGGCACACTGCTTTCGTTTGCAATGTCGCTTGACGACGTTGTGATAAGCTTTTTCGTGACGGGAGCAAAAACGAACACGCTTCCTATAAAGATATATTCACAGCTCAAGGTAGGAGTCACACCGGAGATAAACGCACTGTGCACCGTAATATTTGCAGTGACTCTGGTAGTGGTAGCACTGTACCTCGGAATAGGCAAAAGCCGCGGTCAGCGCAGGTAATCCTTAACATTTTACGATTAGCGGCGCAGAAAAAGTCTGACTTTTTTTGCGCCGCCTTTTATTGACATAAGCGATGGTATATAGTATAATTAGAGTGTATATATTTTTCAAAAAAGACTGTCATTCAAAGAGGACAAGACAGTGAGAGATTGTAATCTCACTGATTACAAATATGAACCCCGCCTATAGCGGCGGGGATATCATGTATCCGGGAGGTGATGCGGAGTTGACGGAAAAAGAGCTTATCTCACTGCTCAAAAAAGGCGACAGAGACGCTTTTAATGAGCTTGTAGCGAGATACCAGAGCAAGGTCATAAACATTTCATATAACCTGCTGTCAGACAGCGAGGACGCACTCGATGCATCACAGGAGGTATTTATTAAGATATACAGGAACATTTCCACATTTCGTGAGAGCTCGTCACTGTCAACATGGATATACAGAATAACGGTCAATATCTGCCGCGATACGCTCCGGAAAAGACAGCGCACCGCCGACACGGTCAGCATTACAGGCGAAGACGATGAAACGCAGGACATACCTGACACAGGCTCAAGCCCGGAGCTTATGACGGAGCACACGGAGCTTCAGCTCGCCGTGAGGAGAGCGATAGCGGAGCTGAGCGAGGAGTATAAAACAGTGCTCACGCTCTGCGATATAGAGGGAATGTCATACGATGATATTTCAGCGATACTCCGTATACCGACGGGAACGGTCAAGTCAAGACTAAACAGGGCAAGAGCCGCGCTGAGGAAAAAAATTTCAGAAAACAGGGAACATTTCTTCTGATATATGCGTCTAATTTAATGTAAGTGTAAATGTTATGTAATATACACTTGGAAAGGAGGCAAGTGCTTTGCACGATTCGTATTACGAAAACATCGACTTGTATTTAAGCGGCGACTGCGGCGAAGAAGAGCTGCGGAAGTTCAATGAACATATGAAAAGCTGCGAAAATTGCAGGCGTGAGTATGAGCTCGCGCTTGAGATAAAACAAGCGATGTGCGAAATGCCAAAGATAACGCCTCCTGCCGATTTCGCAAAGGCCCTTAATGACAGGCTTGACAGAGAGGAAGCTCGAAAGCCTGCGAGACTGCCGCTTTATAAGAGATACTCCGCACTTGCGGCGTGTATCGTGCTTATAGCGGTGCTCGCAATAGATACGGCTCAGATAACGCACGATGCGCCCATAGAGGAGCGAGTGCTTCCGGCCGAAACACAGGGTCTTGACGAAAACACCGATATATCTGCGGCGGAAAATACAGTACTGCCGCAGGAAACAGAAGATGTTACAGCCATGACACCGGCACCTGCCGAGGCTCCGGCTTCTACCGACTCGGAGACCGCAGCACATGCCGCTGTATCTGAAACCGCTTCAGCTCAGCCAGTCAGCACAGAGCGTGAGACTATTCAAACTCCTGCTGTCAGCAGACCGGCAGCGCAAGCTAACCGTCCGGTGCAAACAACGCCCGAACCGGCTCAGCAGACTGAACAGCAAGTAACTCAGGCGCAGTCGCAGGAAACAACACCTGCGCAAGCACCGCAGATTGATCCGGATGCAAAGCCAATAGCTTCGTCTATACCGAGCTATGTTGACGAAAAGGACAGTGTGATACTTGCAACTGACGTTGAAAAGGATTATCAGATAACCGGTTTAACTCTTGAAAACCTGCCTGTTAAAAAACGCGATCTGGCGGCGGAGTTCGCATTAGTCCAGAACCCCAAAACGGGAACGGTAATCGCCAACCCGTCAACTCTTGCTTCTATCGAAGGCATAGAGATAACAGGGGCAGCGAGCAATCGGCAAAATTTGTCAAGCTACGCAGTCGGCGGCGGCTCAATTTCCATTTCAGCTAAGGATAAGGAAGCAGTTGACGATATGCTGAAAAAGTATATGGTATCAGAGCAAGATGATTTGTATTTCTTCACCGGTGAAAACTTTAAGATTTTCACTAACGAGATGACAGAAAGCGGAATAAACTTTGAGGAGCGTTCCATTAGCGCAAACAATGGTCGCAACATTGCATTTCAGCTTATAATCAAGAAATAACTTTATACCCAAATCGGAGCGCTGCTCCGGTTAAACAAACGGCTGTGAGAGGAATAACCTCTTACAGCCGTTTTTATATTGACTTAAATTTAAATGCTTAATAAAAAGCAGTGCGGCGATGTCTGCCGCACTGCTTTAATAAGATGTACCCTTAAATTATGCACCAAATATTTTAGTGTAATCTACTGTCTCTACGTACCCCTTTGAATCGTCAGCGCCTTCACCGAAAACGAGCGAAGTTGTGATTATATCTTCAACAGCGAGTACAGAAACCTCTAATTCGGGCTTAGAATAATTCTTTTTCATATTATTTCTCCTCCCTTATTATTGAGCTGTTACAGAGTTAACAGTAACATCTACATCAGCAGGTGTGTTCCAAATATTAAGACCGAATGTTACTGTAGCGCTGATAGCTGCTCCGAATTCCCATGTATACGTGCCATTCTTTGTTCCGTTATTAAGACTAAATACGAGACTGGTGAATGACTTTCCTTCGGGAACTGTTACAGTACCGCCGATACCAACTGTCTTGTGCTCGTCATCATACTTATTCTCAGATATAGTCTGCTCAACTGTTATTTCAGGTTCGGGCTCAGGCATCTTCTGAAGTCCTGCTATAGCGTCTGCAAGAGCCTCAGCTGCTGCATCAACAGCAGCCTGATCGTCTGCTGCATCAACAAGAGCTACTGCTGCATCATAAGCAGCTTTAGCTGCTGCCCAAGATTCAGTTGTGTAATCAGCCTCTTTCAAAGCTTTAAAAGCTGCAATCTGAGCGTTAAGATTCTCGTAATTGATTTCTGGAGCTGTCTGTGCAGGAACTGTTACTTCCTGATAAGACATTGGTGTGCTCTCCGGCTCACCCGTCGTAGCTCTACCAAGAGTAAACTTCAAAGGATTAGAAGCACTAATTTCCTGTGTTGTTGTGAAGTGGAACTTACCTATAACTGCATTCTGCTCTTCATCCGGCTCTTCAATAGCATAAGCACCTGCAAAAGCAACTATACATCTGTTATCAGAACGATTTACAGTAGGCTTTCCAAAATAAGAACCTAAAACTGTGTTACCAACTCTTGTGTCATTCCACCATGTGAGGTCCAACCATGTAGGACACTTATTAGCAGATGGACCCGAACCCTGCAACGTATCATCCGCTGCAAGCTTTTCAGTATCAAAATGTAAATCATATCCAAGAGCCGTAATACCAGCTATATGATCCATTGTAACTGTTACGACTACTTCTTCACCTACACCAAGAGATGTGATTTCACTTCCACTACCGTCTGTTACACTGATAGTAACCACACGACTCTCAGCTGCACTAACTGAAAACACAGCTAAAGACGAAATCATAGCGATAGCAGAAATTGCAGCTACTAATTTCTTCATTATCTTCATCTTCATGAAACCTCCATTATTTTATTGTTGTTCAATTGGGAACTGTGTAATAATCTCTGCAAAATACTGCATAATGTATGATGCATCTGTACTATCAACTACTGCTGTTCCATCAACATCAGCCGCTTTTAAGGCAACTTCATTTCCATCAGGATGTGGGAACTCTGTAATAATCTCTGCAAAATACTGCATTACATACGAAGCGTCCGTGCTATCAGGTGTAGCCGTACCGTCTACATCGCCATATATAACAGTAACTTCACCTGTTCCGTCTGACTTAATGTCAAAAACAACCGGTTCAGAGAGCTGTTCTCCGCCTATACGAACCTCGTACTCAGCAGGGTTGTCAAGTGAACCCTTAAGTCCCATATTTGCTATAATAGCTGTGAAAGCATCTCCGAACTCGTCCTGATTGATATAGTAAATAACCTCAGCCAAAGCTTCATCTGCGCCAAATGTCTTTGGCACGACAACTACTGTCATCTGACCGCCTGTAACGTTAACGTCTCCGGCAGCGAGCTCAAGAGCTACTTTATTTGTTTCCGAATCATATGTAGCTTCTGTAGCGAAAGCAGTTGTTGAAAGAGCCAAAGTAGCAGCTGCTGCCAACAATACGCCTTTAAATAATTTCATGCCTTAATTAACTCCTTTCCAAATATAACTCTCAGAAAAAGCTCATCCACTCGTCGGCTGTACAAAATCGCGGCTCGGGCAAACCGCCTCATCGAAAACGCCGACACTCAGGCAGAACTTTTTTCATATGTTAATTATACAATACTCTTAATCCAATTTCAAGTATTTTTAAAAAAAATTTCAAATTCGGCATTTGTTATACTTTGAATTTTTCTATTTGTTATAATTGCACAAACAAGCTCCTAATGCCTTTCCGGCATTTTACAAAAACCTGTTTCAGCTCTTAAAAAACTCCCTTATGTGCGTTTTTCAACAGTTGTTCCAATATAATATGCCGCCAATATTTCTGTATAGCTCTTGCCGACAGATGCGAGATGGTTTGCCCCGTACTGGCTCATTCCGACGCCGTGACCGCTGCCCTTTACGCTGAATTTAACCGTGTTTCCGTCAGATTCAACCGTTATATTGGCAGACCTGAGCCCGAAAATATTACGAAGCTCGGTACCGCTTATGCGCACGCCGCAGACTACAGCAGATATTATTCCGCCGGCTTCGCTTCTGACTATATCGGAAATCAGCTCCTTATCCATGTCTGCCCCTGGCACGTTTTCGGATATTTTAGCCTTGTACTCGTCTACTGTGCACGTGTACTCAGACGTGAATTTCGGCGATTTCTCCTCGCCCTCGCTCACAACGCTTTGCAGATACGGCACGTCGTTTCCCCACACGTCGGCTGCGCGTTCTGTCATTCCTGACGAGGTGGAATGAAATACAGCGCTTATCGGCTCACCGCCGTACGTAATTATTTCGCCGTCGGTGCTGTCAACCGCATTTGATATCTTGTCTCGGTATTCGTCTGCCTTATCCGGATCTATTTGAGATACCCACTGCTCCTCAGACGTCCACGCACAGCAATGGGTCGAATCGGTGCATACTGCGGCTCCCTTATGTTCAGGCGGCGGAGTTTCCTGCCTCTTTTCCTCAAGATACGTCCTTGCGGCGACTGCCTGAGCCTTCAGCGCCTCCTGCTCAAATGATGCCGGCATCTCAGCCGCTACCACGCCCTTTAAATACTGCGAAACTTCCATTTTCTCTACCCTGTCCTCGTCGGCTATGTACACGTCAACATATTCCGTACTGCCTTCCCCGCCGCGAAACAGCACTGCCGCAAGCGGCACGATAATCAGCATACAGACTGTGTACAAAACGGCGATTACTATTTTTCTCATAACGTCTGCGTCCTTTCTTCCCGAATATTACATTTATATAAGAAAAACAAAGGACTTATGCAGAAAATTTTCTGCATAAGTCCAACGTATTAAGGGAAGGTATATTGTAAATATAAAATTTACAGTATTATTATAGGCATAAGCGCTTTGTTTTATTCAGCCTTTTTCAGAGAATATTTTCCACTTTAATCTTGTAATTGCTCGGCATATGCTGTATCATCACGTCAAGCGAGGCGCATTTTGATGCGGCATCCGCCGCGTTTTCCGCCGCGGCGTACTCCTTAAGCTCGGCGCACGCAAGCTCTATTTTCAAAAGCTCCTCGTGGTTCCCCGTCGCGGCAAGCAGGACTTTGTTCTTGTTAAGGCAATCTTCGAACCCTTTCGCGGCGTCAAGCGCGCCGGCAAAATCACCTGCGGCAACAAACTCCGTTATTTTTCCGTTTTGTTCGGCAAGCTCACGCGCTACACCGTCAAGGTGATTGGTGTACATAAGGCTTCCGCTGACAATCACCACGCTGATGACAAGCGCCACCAAAAAGCTCTTCATTTTTTCTCTCTTTCCTCCTTGTCCTTTTTGCCGCGCTCTGCAAATGACCGCTTCGGCTGCACAAACGCGTTGCCGTCCGAGTCTATTGACGCTATGAACACGTCCCGGACACTGGCTACACCAAGAGATTTTATTATTTGGTCAACCTTCTCAGCAGTAAGCTCAGCCCTCTTTATCTCGCCGGTATTGTATGAGCCGTCAGACGCTACTATAAACGGCAGTCCGCTTTTATCCTTTTTCTGTACAACGCTGAGCTTTCCGTTTGTCTCCAAAACCGCGGCCTCCACATCGGCTATATTTCCGCACCCGTTAAGACGCAGCTCCTCCATAAGGTCGCTTATATTAAACCTCAGGCGTGACAGCTCCTTTTCGTTTACCGCGCCCTTGTATATAACGACGCTCGGCTCACCGGACAACAGCTTCCGGAACGATTTCGACTTCAGGCTCGCAAACGACATGAACACCTCGGCTACTATGAGCGTCAGCACCGGCAATATTCCGTTTAAAAGCGGTATATCTATCGCCTGCATAGGTACGGAGGCAAGGTCGGATATCATTATCGCAACGACAAGCTCAGACGGCTGGAGCTCACCAATCTGACGCTTTCCCATAACCCGGAGCGATATTATGACCATCAGGTACAGTATCAGAGTCCTGATAACGATTATTAGCATTTCGCGTCCACCTCCGTCATTTCAAGAGGTAGTATTCACAAAATGCGCTTTTTTTATTCTCTGAGCTGTGATATTTCGTCTTTTATAATTTCCAGCTGCCTTTTTATTTCAGAAAGCTCGCTGTAAAAAAGGCTTTCGCGCACCGCGTCACCTACCGAAGGCTGTCTGCCGGATGTGAGCGGGCTGCCGCCGAAGCCGTAGCACGAGTACGTTCCGCCGCGCGAAGCAATTGTTATGAGCGAGTATGGACGCTCCCTGCCGATATACCGCATGGGAGCCGACCAGATTGCGCCGTTGAGCGATGTCATGTAGCGGACAAAATCTCCCGACCGCCATTGCAGATAGAATTTGCCGCCTGCGTGAAATATTACAGGCTGCTCGCAATAATTATCGGATGTTACGGCAGTGCCGTTTACTATTATGTTTTTGTCATGAACATAAACGATATATTTTTTAGAGCGCAGCTCCGCACTGTACGGATACCTGCCCCCTTCGCACAGCCGCTCAAACGCGCCCACGCCGCCGGAGAGCACACTTCTGCACCCTAGCGTGCCGCCGGTTGAATAGAACACCTTTCCGCCCCCGGCAAAGTATTCGGGCGCGCTCAGCCTGTCAACGGCGAACGGCTTTTCCGCTCCGCCCAAACCGCAGTAAAACAGAAGCGTTTCATTTCCATAGTCCGTTTTATAAAGCATACTGTATCCGCCTCCGCTTTTCACAATTGAAAAGCCGTACGGGCGCACGCCTTCTCTTCCCGGTATAAGCGTTGCCGGCGGCTTGCCCGCGCTTGAGCATATAATATTGTTTTTATCGTCTGCGCATATTATGTGCACGCTGTCATCGGCATAAAGTCCGAATCCGTCCGCACCCTTTTCAACTACAAGCTCAGGCTCCGTTTTGGAAAACATATTTTTCCGGCAAATGCCCCTTTTTTTATCGTGAAAGTATTCCGCCCTGAAATCAGGCAGTATGTAATAACTCATGCAATCCCCTCCGGCAGTCATTTTATTTTTGTACATATATATGATATGAAAAAATGTGAAATATAGAAGCATATAATAAAAAAAGGATGTAAAAAAACAGAGTTTTTTACATCACTTAATAACTATGCTAAGGCTTTTTGAAAAAAAGCCCCTGCCTGACGGCGTACGAGTGTACGCCGAACGGTTAGTTTTGTTCTTAGCGTAAGCGGTCTGCGCTAAAATCATCATTCCACAAGTAATTGAGACCATGTAACTATATACCTATCACTTATTTTAATTATTTCGTCACGGTCGCGCTCGCTTGAGCTGTCGTAGACGCCGACGGTGTAAAACCCGGCAGCCTTTGCCGTTTTTACAGCGTGAAGCGCGTCTTCGAAAACGGCGGTTTCGCTCTTTTTTGTATTAATAAGACGCGCCGCTTCCTCATATATGCGCGGATTCGTTTTGCCCTCGGATATGTCATCGCTCGTGAGCACAGCGTCGAACAGGTCGTAAATTCCGTTCTTTTCAAGCACCGCCCGCACAAGCCGCCCTGCGTTTGCTGTGGCAACCGCCGTTTTTACTCCGCGGCTTCTGAGGAGCCTGATATACTCGGCGGCGTGCGGCTTAAGCTTCGCCTTGCTTAGGTACATGCCTGACGCAAACTCGGTTATTTCCGAATACACCTCATTTTCCGTTTTGGCGATATTGAATTTTTTTATAAAGTAGCGCACGCTTTCATATATGTTCATTTCCCTGAGCTCATCGCTGACGCTGCCGCCTGTTTCGACGCCGACTGACTGCAGGTATTCATCCGCAAGGCTGCCCCAAATCGCCATGGAGTCAACAATTGTGCCGTCCATATCGAATATCGCGCCTTTTATTTCCATTAAGCAATCACCTCAGCATATTGTCAAGCGTTCCCTTTATTGAGCGTGCGGCAGCTTCGATATCCGCCTGACCGAATATCCCGGACACGACTGCCGCCCCCGATATGGGTATTCCAGAAAGCAAAGCCGCATTTTCCGCGTTAATTCCGCCAATGGCAAACACCGGTATATCAACGCTTTCACATATCATGCGCAGAGTGTTAAAGCTCATTTTCACGGCGTCCGCTCTAGTTGACGTGCCTAACACGGCGCCTGAACCGAGATAATCCGCGCCGGCTTTTTCGGCGGCTTTTGCCTGCTCGGGCGTACGCGCGGTAACGCCGATTATCTTGTCCGCACCGAGAATTTTCCGCGCCTCCTCCGGTGAGCCGTCTCCCTGTCCGAGATGAACTCCGTCTGCGCCGCTTATTTTCGCCGCCTGAACGCTGTCGTTTACTATTAAAAGCGCTCCATACCTGCGGCAAACAGGCTTCAGCAACGCCGCCTCTTTGGCAAGCTCTTCGGCGCTGAGCGATTTATCGCGAAGCTGAACTGCCGACGCGCCGCCCTTAAGAGCCGCTTCGACCGCAGCCTCAAGCTCTTTGCCTCTTGTTTTTCCGTCCGTAACCGCGTACAAAACGGGCTTTTCAACATTTATTTTATACTTCATTTCCGCCGTCTCCGCCATCTTTTTATAATACTCTGCAAGCGAATCGTTTCCGTTTTTCTCCGACATATCGTTTCCGCGTGATATGCGCGTAAACTCGCGCATTTTCTTTGCGTACAAATCCTTAAAATATTTACAGTTTCTGAGAAACGCCGGAAGATGGTAATCAATCTCGCTTTCATACCTCGCGGCAGGTCCGCCGCCGCAGACTATCAGATTATACACCTTGAACCCCTCAAGCGCCAAATCCTCAGAAATTATATTGTAGCCGTGCGAAACAAGAAATTTCCTCATCTCGTACTGCGCGTTCATAGGCTGAAGTATCAGCCTTGATGATTTAGCCTTTTCCTCGTCTGCTTCAAGTATGGAACAAATCATCTTTCCGCCCATGCCGGCTATTATTATCTCGCCGAATTCACCGGCGCCGATAACCGAAAGCCCCGCTCCTACCCTGACGTCAATGTCAAGCCCGTATCTATTTATATGATTTCTTGCCGTCTGTGCCGGCCCTTTGCGTATATCTGTCGCGGCGGCGCGCCTGCACCTGCCCGACCTGACAAGCTCAATGGGCACATATGCATGGTCTGTGCCAATATCTGCTATACTGTCCGTCACTACGTTGTCTATAATCATTTTAAGTCTCGGAGTTATCATGAGTTTCACCGTTAATTTACATAATTTTAGAAATACAGTCAAATTGTGTTTGATGTGAACAACCCGTATTTTTAAAAACACGCTTAAAATCACGGTTTTTCACGTTATCAACAAGTTATCCACGGTTTTTGTCTTTTTACACCATATAATTATATGTAAACTAAAAGTTATCCACGATTTTTAGCGTTTTCAAATATGGTAAAGCTTGCAAACTGTGGATAACTTTATGGATAGTGTGAACACTTTCGCTTAAAACCGCCGTTTTAAGCTGTTTTTACTGTGGATAATTTTTAAACATCGTGTTGATATTTCTACAAAATTCGACAAATGATTTACATAATTTAGATGATTGTCAGCCTATCCTGTCAGTACCCATATACTGTCTGAGGACCTCGGGAACTGTCACGCTTCCGTCTGCATTCTGATAATTTTCAAGGATTGCCGCAACTGTTCTTCCTACTGCCAGACCTGAGCCGTTAAGCGTATGGACAAATTTCGCCTTATCCTTCGGGTCGTCCTTGTACCTTATGTTGGCACGTCTTGCCTGATAGTCCTCAAAGTTTGAGCATGACGAAATTTCAACATATCTGCCGTATGAAGGCATCCATACTTCAATATCATACGTTTTTGCCGACGAAAATCCGAGGTCACCGCTTGACAGGCATACTACCCTGTATGGTATATTAAGCCCCTGCAAAAGCTTTTCGGCGTCATCGGTGAGCTTTTCAAGCTCTTCGTAGCTGTTTTCCGGCTTTACAAACTTAACAAGCTCAACCTTGTTGAACTGATGCTGACGTATAAGGCCTCTCGTGTCGCGGCCTGCCGAACCGGCTTCCGCCCTGAAGCATGCTGAATATGCGCAGTACTTGATAGGGAGCTTTGTACCGTCGAGTATCTCGTCCCTGTGAAGATTCGTAACCGGCACCTCAGCCGTAGGGATAAGGAAATATCCGTTATTAACTACCTTGAATGCGTCCTCCTCAAACTTGGGGAGCTGGCCTGTCCCGGTCATTGAATCCCTGTTTACCATGTACGGCGGGAAAATCTCCGTATAACCGTTTTGCTCCGTATGCGTGTTCAGAAAATACTGGATAACGTTGCGCTCAAGTCTTGCGCCGAGTCCTTTGTATACAGTAAACCTTGCTCCGCTTATCTTCGCCGCGCGCTCAAAGTCGAGAATATTAAGCGCCGTTCCAATGTCCCAATGCGCCTTAAATTCAAAATCAAACTCCCTCGGCGTTCCGTTGCGTCTTATCTCAACATTTTCGCTGTCGTCAGCACCTACAGGTACAGACTCGTTGGGAATGTTCGGAATCCTGAGCATGAAATCACGGAGCTGCTCGTCTATTTTTCTGAGCTCATCGTCAAGCTTTTTTATCTCTCCGCTCAGCTCTTTCATCTCCGCAAAAACAGCAGCTGTGTCCTCGCCCGCCTTCTTCATTGCGGGGATTTTCTTCGTTATGACATTCTGGGCAGCCTTTTTCTGCTCAGCCTCAGCAAGAAGATCCCTTCTTTTTGCGTCAAGCTCAATAGCCGGGGTGATGTCAAGGTCATTGTTCCTTTTTTTAAGAGCCTCTCTTATTTTGTCCGGCTCCGTTCTTAAAATTTTGATGTCCAGCATTTTTATCTTTCCCTTCTGTTTAATTATTAGCCGATATTATCGCCTGATATATATTCGTGCCGTCTTCTTCAAGAACCGACGGATCGATGTCAGAAACCATTATTTTCGCTTCGTCGTATTTTTCCTGCTGATACAAAACGTATGCGGAAAGCAGCTTTTTATAAGAATATGACTGGCTCGTCAGCGTCTGAATCTGCTCATCTTTCAGTTTTATGTCTATTTCTGCCTGCTCTATAGTCTCCTGCATACTCGTCACCTGCTCTGTAAGATGAAGATTTTCCTCACTTAAAACCGACGCACGCTCCGTTATTGACTGAGCCTTCTGCTTTGTTTCTTCTGTGCTTTCAAGATGAGTCTGTCCGAAAAATGATATTATTATCATTACCAGCGCAACAAGAAATATCAGCGCCGTATACAAAAACAGCGATTTATTCGTTTGCTTGTCATTATTTTCTGCCAATTAAAACAGCTCCCTTCCTCAATTTTGCATTGCTTTGTCAAGCGCTGAACGCTCCTCAGCAAGAAGCGGCGTTTCACATTCGCCCGACTTTATTTCCCTTAAATATGTACTGCATGACTCCCTGCCGTATAAAGATGTAATTATTACGCCGTCCGAGTCATCATTTAAAAAAGCAACCGAAAAGCTGTAATGGCCCGTAAGGCCGGCAAATGCGTCAAACCGAACAACGCCTATCCTGTTTATACCGCCGCCGGCAACTCCGGCGGGAGCTGACGGAAGCTTTTTAAGTTTTTCCTCAAGCTCTGAAATTTTTTCCGCAGCATCAAGCTCTGCTTTGTCGCGGTGTCTGCCCGCCTTAGAAAGCGCGACCATGCAAAGTATGAAGCACAGTATTAAAAGCAGCGCCATGACAGCTAAAATCGGGAATATCAACGTGATTAAATTATCCATTTTTTAACCTTTCTCTTCCTATTATATAAGCGCATTTAAATTGGTGCAACGCTCTGCTTGCAGGGAGCGGAGCTTGCAACCGGCACTTCAGGGTTTCAGTGTGAGAATAAAACTCCCGCTGAAATTCTGAAATGTCCCCCGCCGCCGATTACGGCGTGGGACATCTTTGCTTTGATTATTTTTCGTCAAGGATATTTATTATTCTTTCCAAATCCTCATCGCTGTAATACTCTATCTGAAGCTTGTTTTTTCTTGTGCCCTTTTTGAGCGTAACCTTTGTGCCGAATTTTTCAGACAGTCTCTCGCACACCGAGCGAAGCTCAATGTCGTAAACCGTGTCCGCTTTCTTTGCCGGAGCCGGCTTCTCGGAAGAAATGCGTTTTGCCATACTCTCAGCCTGCCGCACGTTCAGACCGCATTCAATTATTTTTTCGGCAAGAAGCCGTCTTTGCTCTGCGGTTTTAAGCGACAATACAGCTCTTGCATGGCCGCCGGTAAGAGCGCCGCTGATTACCAATTTTTTTATATCGTCTTCAAGAGAAAGCAGCCTGAGCGAATTTGCAACCGCACTCCTGCTCTTTCCCACGCTCTCGCTTACACTCTCCTGCGTCATGGAAAACTCATCTATAAGCGACTGATAACCGAGCGCTTCCTCAACAGGATTCAGGTTTTCCCTCTGCAGATTTTCAATCAGCGCTATTTTTGCCGTTTCCTCGTCTGTGTATTCCTTTACCAATGCCGGTATCTCAGTAAGACCTGCTTTTTTTGCGGCACGCCAGCGCCGCTCGCCGGCAACTATAATGTACCTGCCGTACTTGTTTTTCTTTACGATTATCGGCTGAATAACGCCGAACTCCGCTATTGACGAAGCAAGGACGCTGAGCTTTTCCTCATCAAAATCCTTTCTCGGCTGCTTTCTGTTCGGCTCAACATCGGAAATTTTGAGCTTGACAGTGCCTTCCGGCTCACCTGCTGTCAGCTCATCGGGAAAAATCGTTTTAATTCCGCGTCCCAGTCCTTTTTTCAACCGGATCCCTCCTTACTTGTTTTTTGCAATAACCTCACGCGCAAGCGATATATACGCCTCCGCCCCCTTTGATGTAATATCGTATTTTATTATCGGCTCGCCGTAGCTGGGCGCTTCGGACAGCCTGACATTTCTCGGTATTATCGTTTTAAACACCTTGTCCGGAAAATACTTTTTCAGCTCGTCTAAAACCTGAATGGACAAATTAGTCCTCCCGTCGAACATCGTCGCAAGGATTCCCTCTATCTCAAGCGCCGGATTAAGCTTTTTCCGTATCATTTTTATAGTGGACGTAAGCTGGCTGAGCCCCTCAAGCGCATAATACTCACACTGTATCGGGATTAAAACCGAGTCGGCAGCGGTGAGAATATTTATTGTTAACATTCCAAGCGACGGCGGTGCGTCTATGAGTATGAAATCATAATCATTTTTTATCCTGTCGGTAAACGCTTTTATGTAAAACTCCCTGTTTTCCTCGTAGGCAAGCTCTATCTCCGCTCCGGCAAGGTCGGCAGACGACGGCAGAAGATAAAGATTGCCAAGCCCCGTTTCAAGTACCGCTTTGTTTACAAGCTCAGGGTTTTCAAGACAGCTGTAAATGCTGAGTTCAAGCTCCTGCTTATCAAAGCCTACACCGCTTGTCGCATTGCCCTGTGCGTCGCTGTCGCAAAGAAGCACCTTTTTGCCTTTAAAAGCGAGAGCCGCGGCAAGATTTACAGCTGTTGTCGTTTTTCCTACTCCGCCCTTTTGATTTATAACCGCTATTACTTTACCCATATCAACCTCTGTTTAACAGTTTAAATTGTTGGAAACACTTACTATTATATCACAAATTTACGATTTGTAAATGTTTCACGTGAAACATTTTTATTTTTTTATCAAATTGTAATATTAAATTAAATTGTATTGTTTCACGTGAAACATTTTTGTATATTTTTGCGATTTTGGGAAATAATAAAAAATGAGGTGAAATCTATGCTGAATCCACTTTTTTTTCACGAGCCGGACAACCAATCAAATTTTAAGATTAAACCGCCCGTGCAGGACAAACCCGATAAAAACGATTTTATTATATCCAGAAACATTGAAGATAACATTGCATATATAAAATACAAATTCCAGCTTCCGAAAAACAATGACATTGTTATAAGAGAGATAACATTAAAAGGCGGACGCAGCGCCGCCGTGCTTTTTATAGACGGAATGGTTAATTCAACTCTTTTAAACAGCAATATTATTGAAGCGCTGCTGCTCCTGCCCCAGATAAGCGACGAGGAACTGCTTCTTAAAAAAGAAGAAGTCCTTAAGCGATTTATCGCTCACAACCAGGCACAGGCAAGCTTTGATATATACGCAGCGTTTGAAGAAGTGAATTTCGGAGGCTGCGCCGTGTTTGTTGACGGCATTGACATGGTATTTATCATGGACGTCAGGTTCTGGGAGCACCGCTCCATAAACAAGCCCGAAAACGAGCAGTCAATTTACGGCCCAAAGGAAGCGTTCGGAGAAATTCTGCGCACTAACAGCGCCCTTATCAGAAAAATACTGAAAACTGAAAAGCTTATATGCGAGGGCATAAAAATAGGAAATGTAAGCAAAACGAGAGGCGTTATGATGTACATTTCCGACATAGCAAATGACAGCCTCGTGGAAGAGGTGCGGCGAAGGCTTAACTCAATAAACGTCGATTACATTTTTGCCGCCGAGGAGGTTGGAAGATTTGTCGAAGACGAGAAGTTTTCTATAACAAATCAGGTAATGACTACTGAAAGACCGGACAGGGCGGCGAGGTTTCTCGCCGACGGTAGAGTTGTTTTTTTACTAAACGGCAGCCCGTCTGCTCTCGTTTTCCCCACAAATGCGTTTGAGCTTACCCACGATGCGTCAGACGCCTACCTTAAAACGCCGTTTGCAAATGCGGCAAGGGTCATACGGCTTATTTCCATGCTTATATCTGTACTGCTCCCCGGTACGTTTTTGGCGCTGATACTTTTTCATCAGGAAATGATACCAACGTATCTGATGTATTCGATAAGCGCCGCTCGCGAAAACGTGCCTTTTCCCAGCATAGTGGAGCTGCTTTTAATGGATTTTGCTTTTGAAATGATTCGTGAGGCAGGTCTGCGTATGCCGGGAAGTATAGGCTCAACGCTCGGAATTGTCGGAGGTCTGATTTTAGGTCAGGCGGCTGTAAACGCCAAAATAGTAAGTCCAATAATGATAATAGTGGTCGCTATTACGGGAATAGGCTCTTTTGCAACGGCAAATTACACGCTCGCGTGGGCTTACAGGCTGCTTCGGTTCGCATTTGTCATACTCGGCTCACTGCTCGGATTTTACGGCATTGCGGCGGGAATATTTTTATATTCCGCGTACCTCGGCTCACTTAAAAGCTTCGGCGTTAATTTCCTGTCTCCCGACGGCGCCTCTATGCTCCAAAAAATCAAGCGTTCAGTTTTTACTCAGCCGCTTTGGGACAGTATGTTCAGACCGGAATTTCTCAGGACAAAACGCGTCGCAAAAGAAGCTAAAATAAGCAGGCGCTGGCTCTTTGATAAAAAAGAATGAAAGGCAGATTTAAATGGAAAAATTGAGTAAAAAAGACCTGACCGGCGTTCTTATAGTTCTGATGACGCTCAAGCTTTTGCTCGTATTTCCGAGAAAGCTCGTAATCATATCAGGCAACGCCGCATGGATAACGGCAATTTTTACATCGGCTGTTATGCTTGTGCTGTTTTACGCCATGACAAAGCTGTACGATTTTAAGGACTCGCTTATAAAAACGGCTGAAAAGTCATTCGGAAAATGGTTTTCCTTTGCGGTCGGACACATCGTGATAATAATGCTGCTGCTTTCGATGAGTTCATCGCTTCGCATTTTTCCGGAAACGGTAAAAATGGTTCTCCTGACAGATACACCGACTGACATAATACTATTTATCGCAGCCGCTGCCGCTGTGCTCGGCGTTTACACGGGAATAGAATCAATAGGAAAGGTAACGTCGCTTTTTCTGCCGGTATTTGGCTTAATATTTATCATCTGCCTTCTTTTGCTTTTGCCCGATATGGAAATAAAAAATCTCATGCCCGTACTCGGAAACGGTACAAAAAGCATATTTTTTGACGGGCTTTCAGGGCTGTCGGCATTTTCTGACATAGTCCTTATATTTGTTCTCGGCACTCCGGGCGACAGAAAAAAAACCGTTAAGAGCGGATTTACCGCCATAGCGGTATCAGGGACGGTACTGACAGTACTGCTTTTTGTATACTGTATAATATTTCCGTACCCGGCCTCGGAAAATTTTCTTATGCCTATGTACCAGCTGACAAGGCTCATCGATATAGGTGACTTTTTCAGCAGATTTGAAGCGTTTTTTGAGTTTGTGTGGACAATATTTGCATTTATTTATTTCAGCATTTATCTATACGCTATTTGCAGGATATGGCAGGATATATACGGCCTGAAATACCACAAAATTCTCGCCGCACCGTTTGCGGTCGTTGCTTCATCTGCCGCACTGTGGCCCGATTCTTATCTCGAATTTACAAAAAATTACACCTGGTACACAATGATAATGGTTTTTGTCTCGACGCTCGCTCCGATAGCAGTCGGAGCAGCAGCTCATTTTCGGAGGGAAAATAAATGAAAAAAATAAAAATTTTAATTTGCCTTTCCGTTTTGTTTCTTGCCGGAGACTATGACAGCAGGGAACCGAATGAAACAGCGTTTGTAACCGCCATGGGTATTGACAGGGCAAGCGACGATACGTATAACGTGACAATCCAGTTTGCAAAGCCGGACAGCATAAGCGGCGGCTCGTCCGAGGAAGGCGGCAGCGGCGAGGGAATAACGGAAAACATCACAGTCGAAGCGCCCAACATTTACTCCGCCGTCGGTCTTGCAGACCAGGTAGTGAGCAAAAACATGTCGCTTTCGCACATGAAGCTGTTTGTCATATCAAAGGAAATAGCGGAAACCGGAATAAGCGAATTTATTGACACAATTTCCCGAAGCGACGAGATACGTCCGAATGTTTACGTCACCGTATGCTCCGGCTGCTCAAGAGAT
>CALXSX010000031.1 GCA_944391265.1 uncultured Clostridia bacterium
AAGGAGCTCATCGTCGGCTATAAACTCGAGGCATTGCTCCAGACTTAGCGTTCTTGGCGGAACAAGCCTGAGCGCGTCGTCCGAGCCGGAGGCTCTTGTGTTGGTAGCGTGCTTTTTCTTGCAGACATTTACCGTGATATCCTCAGCTCTTGAGCTTTCTCCTACTATCATTCCTTCATAAACCTTAACACCGGGATCTATGAAGAGCGTGCCTCGCTCCTGCGCATTGTAAAGGCCGTATGTTACCGTTTCACCGTCTTCCCACGCTATCAGAGCTCCCCTGCTTCTGCCGTGGAAATCTCCTTTGTACGGCTCGTAAGATTCGAGTATGCTGTTTACTATGCCGGTTCCCTTTGTTGCTGTTAACAGCTCATTTCTGTATCCTATAAGACCTCTTGATGGTATCAGAAACTCAAGACGCGTATAGTTTTGTGTGGTGGGAGCCATGTTAGTCATCTCACCCATGCGGTTTATCACGCCGTCCATTACAACGCCTGTATATTCGTCCGGAACATCAACCGTCAGCCTCTCTATCGGTTCACAAAGTTTTCCGTCAATGGTTTTATAAATGACTACAGGGTTTGAAACCTGAAATTCATATCCTTCACGGCGCATGTTTTCTATAAGTACTGAGAGGTGAAGCTCACCTCGGCCTGATACTGTAAACGATTCCGTAGAATCTGTTTCGGCTACTCTTAAAGCAACATTTGAATCAAGTTCTCTGAAAAGACGGTCCCTTAAGTGGCGTGATGTTACAAACTTTCCTTCCTTTCCGGCAAACGGGCTGTCATTAACGCTGAATGTCATGGAGAGAACAGGCTCGTCTATTTTTACAAACGGAAGAGGATCGATATTGTTAACATCACAAAGGGTTTCTCCGATATTTATGTCGGATATTCCCGAAATTGCGACCATATCACCGGCACTTACCTCTGTCTGAACACTTTTGTTAAGTCCTTCAAAGGTGTAAAGCTTTGTTACCTTTCCGTAATCTACTTTTTCGCCGTCGCGGCATATTGCGACTCTCATTCCTGTTTCGATTTTTCCACGCTCAATTTTTCCGACAGCTATTCTTCCAGTGTATTCGTCATAGTCTATATTTGAAACGAGCATCTGGAACGGTCCGTTTTCATCGCTGTCAGGGCAGGGAATATAGTTTACGATAAGCTCAAACAGCTCGGTTAAGTCCTTGTTCGGGCATTCCGGGTTATATTCGGCTGTCGCCCAGCCATCTCTTCCCGATGCATAAATGACAGGAGTATCCAGCTGCTCCTCAGTTGCACCGAGGTCAATAAACAGCTCTAAAACCTCGTCAACCACCTCATAAGGCCTTGCGTTCGGACGGTCTGCTTTATTTACAACAATTATTGGTTTAAGATTAAGCGCAAGTGCCTTCGACAAAACAAATCTTGTCTGCGGCATGCAACCCTCAAACGCATCAACAAGAAGAAGAACACCGTCAACCATTTCAAGACCGCGCTCTACCTCGCCGCCGAAATCGGCATGCCCGGGAGTATCCACAATATTTATTTTTACGTCTTTATAGTATAGTGAAGTATTTTTTGCGAGAATAGTTATTCCGCGCTCGCGCTCAAGATCGTTTGAATCCATTATACGCTCTTCCACCTGCTCGTTTTCGCGAAAAGTTCCGCTTTGTGCGAGCATTGAGTCAACGAGAGTAGTTTTTCCATGGTCAACGTGGGCTATTATGGCAATGTTTCTTATGTTTTCTTTTTTCACTTAAGATCGTACCTTTCTGCCTGCGATTCGCCTTAGCAGGTCTTATCAATTAAAACTTTTTTCAACTCATACTATATTATTATATAATTTTAAAAAAAATTTACAATACTGTTTTACCAAAATATGTACTTTTGTATGTTTTTTTGCCGTGTTGATATACCATGATAGTCATTTTGACAGTATGTTAAAGTCTGACCCAACAAAAAAGACGCTCTCAAAAAAGAGAACATCTTTTTTATCAGCACATTTGCAGCGCTGTGGCGTTTCCGACGGGATTCGAACCCATGGCCTACTGTGTCGGAGACAGTCACTCTATCCTACTGAGCTACGGAAACAAGTACACCCGAAGAGTATTATATCACTTAAGATAAATTATGTCAAGAATTTTAATTAAAAATATGGACAAAGCATGAGCTTTGTAGTATAATTTTTACTGTGTAATATTTTTTAGGCAGCTCGTTTTATTTCTTGAATCATTTCCTTGTATTTGTCGCATAATAGCTTTAACAAAGAATTTGAGGAGATGAATCTGATATGTTTAGAGGCAAACTTGTTATAGTCGGTGACGGCCTTGTCGGTTCTGCAACAGCGTATACGATCATGCTAAGCGGGCTTTTTAATGAGATAGCGCTCATTGATATAGACGAAAATAAGGCTAAAGGTGATGCGGAAGATATGAATCACGGCGTGTCTTTTGTAAAGCCGGTAACAGTTACGGCTGGCGATTACCGTGTATGTAGTGATGCAGATATAGTTGTTCTTACTGCTGGGGTTTCTCAGAAGCCGGGTGAGACACGTATTGATTTGCTGAAGAGAAACTATGATGTATTCAAAAGCATCATTTCAAGCGTTATGAAGTACGCTCCGAGTGATGTTATATTGCTCACAGTTACAAATCCTGTGGATATTTTGACTTATATTACGTACAAGCTGTCAGGTCTTCCAAAACGGCAGGTTATTGGGTCCGGAACTGTTCTTGACACCTCAAGGCTAAGGTATATGATAAGCAAGCACACGGGAGTTGATGCCAGAAACTGCCACACATATATAATAGGCGAGCACGGAGACAGTGAGGTGGCAGCCTGGAGCGTCACCAATATAGCCGGAATGTCAATGGAGGAATATTCCGAAGCCACCGGCAAATGCAAGCCGGATGACCTTGAGAATATGTATCTTGCAGTAAAGAATGCCGCATATAAGATTATAGAAGCAAAAGGCGCTACCTTTTATGCTATAGCTCTTGCCGTTAACAGAATTGTGACCTGTATTGCCGGTCAGGAGAATTCAGTTCTTACTGTATCTTCTGTATTTGAAGGTGAGCTTGGAATAGATGGTGTTTGTCTTGGCGTGCCGACGCTTCTTGGTGGTTACGGAGTGGAGCGCATATTTGAAGTAAAATTTTCCGATGAGGAAATGAAGGGACTATATAAAAGCGCGGATATAATGAAATACGAGCTTTCAAAGCTCAATGTATAGGGGATGTGACATATTTGAATGTTTTGTTGGTAGCGGTAAATTCAAAGTTTACGCATACCTCGCTTTCAGTGAGAACTCTTTCGGCAAACTCGGGCGGCACCGAGTTTGCTGAATTTACAATAAACGAAGAAATAGGCTCAGTTATAGCGAGAGTTTATGAGAAAAAACCGGATGTTATTTG
>CALXSX010000032.1 GCA_944391265.1 uncultured Clostridia bacterium
AAAATAAGGCCGTATTTAATCGGGTCAATATCGGTTATGAAAAGCGAGTACGAAACAATGCTGCCTGCTGCACTTCCCCTACCCGGTCCAACCATCACACCGTGCTCCTTAGCGTATCTGATAAAATCCCAGACGATAAGAAAATAATCTACAAACCCCATCTGCTTAATAATGGAAAGCTCGTATTCAAGACGTTCCTCGTGGTCGCAGGCTTTATCGCCGTATCGTTTCCTTAGGCCTTCTGCACATTTTTTCTTCAAAAAAACAAAAGAATCCTCGCCGCCTGGCACGTCAAACGCTGGCAGGTGTCTTGTCGAAAAATCAAAATCAACATTGCATCTCTCAGCTATTTTTACCGTATTTTCAAGAGCTTCGGGTATATATGAGAAAATGCTCTCCATCTCCTCCTGAGATTTCAGGTAAAATTCGTTTGTTTCAAACTTCATTCTGTCCTGATCATTGACCGTTTTTTCTGTCTGTATGCACATAAGCACGTCCTGATAACGCGCATCCTCTCTTAAAAGATAATGCACATCGTTTGTCGCGACTATCCCAACGCCTATTTCCCTTGCTATCTTAATAAGAAGCGGATTTATTCTTTTTTGTTCGGCTATCCCGTGATCCTGAAGCTCGATAAAAAAATTATCCCTGCCGAAAATGTCGGCGTATTTTTTCGCCGACTCAAGCGCTCCCTCATAATCACCTGCTGTCAGCTTCTTGGGTATTTCACCGCCGAGACACGCCGAAAGCGCTATAAGTCCTTCGCTGTGCTTTGACAAAAGCTCCATATCCACCCTCGGCTTATAATAAAAGCCCTCTATATACGCCATTGAAACGAGATAAATCAGATTTTTGTATCCTGCATCATTTTCTGCAAGTAGTATAAGGTGGCTCGATTTATTGTCGACACCCTGTACCTTATTGTGCATTGAAAACGGCGCTACGTACACCTCACAGCCTATTACGGGCTTGATTCCGCTTTCCTTTGCCTTTTTATAAAAATCAACAACTCCGAACATCGCACCATGATCCGTTATGGCAGCTGCCTTCATACCAAGCTCTTTCACGCGTGAGATTATTTTGCTTATCGAAGCTTCACCATCGAGCAGGCTATATTCAGTATGTGTGTGCAAATGAACAAATTCAGCCATATAAATAAACACCGCCTTTCATATAATATGGTAATAAAAAGAGCATATGCCAGGCCGTGAAATCACAAAGCTCAAGCATATGCACAGATGAAATCACAAATTTTCAGCAATTTGCATTATCCTGTTCATTCTATGATTAACTCCCGATTTACCAATCGGAGGTATAAGCATTTCACCAAGAAATTTAAGCGATTCCTCAGGATATTCAAGCCGAAGCCTCGCAAGTGAGGCAAGGGATTCGTTAAGTGACGAAAGCCCTGACACTCTTTCAATTTTTTTTATAGCGTCTATCTGCCTTGACGCGGCGGCAGTCTGCTTAACAACATTTGCCGTATCGCAGTTTACCTGCCTGTTTATGTTATTCCTTATTTCTTTTTCCACCTGCGCCGAATACACCTCAAGTGCGGCAGAATCAGCGCCCATAATGCTCATTATGTCAGCTATGCTCTCATAATCCTTTAAGTAAACTATTGTATGTCCTTTCCTCTCCGTTTCCCGGACAGGGTATCCCAAACCTAATAGAATACGCTTAAGCCGGCCTGCGCTTTTTTTGTATTTCGTGTCAAATTCAAGATGATATGACTTGTTTGGGTCGAGAACGCATCCGCCGCCAAGAAATGCTCCCCTTATATAAGACGCGCGGCAGCAGTCAAGACGAAACATTTCACCGTCTAACTCCGTCTCTGTCTGGTCATCTGCCAAAAACATATAAGCCCGCAAATTTTCAAGTACAGAATCATCTTCTATCAGTATACGGTATGTTTTTCCGTCAACTATTTGAGCATTGATTCCTATGCATTCATGCAGGTCAACAGCTATTCTTTCAGCCACCAGCCTGTTTTCCGTAACAATCTTAAGACGGCTTGGCGAAAATTCACCGAGGAATCCGATTATGCCTGTAAGCTCGCTTCTTGTGCAGTACCTGCAGCTCGGCTCGATACCGCAAAGCTTATTTTTTATTTTAGCGGAAAAAGACATATAACAATTCCTCCAAACCAGGCGGATCCCGAAGCCTCTGCTGCCGGAATCTCTTATTCCTTATTTATATCGCGATAAACACAGTTTGCATTATAACCCAACTTCTTTATATACTCTGTCATCAGATTTGCCATCGTAACGCTCCGGTGCTTGCCGCCAGTGCAGCCTATGGCTATGGTAAGCGTTGTTTTGCCTTCCTTGACATAGAGAGGAATGAGAAACTGCATCATATCCTCAAGCTTGTCCATAAAGTCCCGGCTTTCCTGAAATTTCATTACATAATCGGACACTTCCTTATTGTTTCCCGTTTTAAACCTAAGCTCATCAACATAAAACGGATTGGGGAAGCACCTGACATCAAAAACAAGATCCGCATCAAGAGGAGCACCGTATTTAAAACCAAATGCCATAACATGAATGTACATATTTGAAAAATCATTTCCTGAAATGTACACATTTTTCAGCTTATCATAAAGTTCCCTCAGCGTCAGCGAGGAAGTGTCAATCACCAAATCTGATATATCATGAAGCTGTTTCATTATGCTGCGCTCATATTCTATGCTGTCAACAAGACCGCCGTCAAGGTTCAGAGGATGTATGCGGCGAGTCTCCTTGTACCTTTTTACAAGCACTTCATCGGACGCGTCAAGAAAAAGTATATCGCAGCCGTGTCCCTGCGCCCTTATGGATTTTACCTGTTCTATGAGCTCACCGATCATCTCGCCGACTCTGACATCTATCACAAGTGCGACTTTTGAATCGTCTCTGCCCATGGTGTTATACATTTCAAGCAGCTTCGGTATAAGCCCGGGAGGCATATTATCTATGCAAAAATAGCCCATATCCTCAAAAAAACGCATAGCCTGCGTCTTACCTGCTCCTGACATTCCCGTTATTATGACAAATTTCATAATTTATGCTCACCCCTATCTCCTGCCGACAAACCTGACTTCCCTTTCCAGCTCCACTCCAAATTTCTCTGCGACAGTCTTTCTCACAAGCTCCTCCAGCTGCAAAATGTCACAGCACGTAGCGTCACCCTTATTTATTACAAAGCCGGCGTGCTTTGTGCTGACTTCCGCTCCGCCGACACATGCACCCATGAGTCCTGCCTCCTGTATGAGCTTTCCGGCAAAATTTCCGACAGGTCTTTTAAAATAACTGCCGCCGCTCGGATACTCAAGCGGCTGTTTTTCTTTTCTTCTGCGTATAAACTCCGCCATATCGGCCCTGATTTCATTTTCAGGACGAGGTATGCAATTAAACACACACGACAAAATAATGCAATCATTGTGCATGAAATACGATTCCCTGTAACCCAGACCGAGCTCCTCTGCCGATTTTGTCAAAATCTCTCCGCTTTCCCAAAAGGTTACCTCACTTAAAACGTCCTTTATTTCCCCTCCGTATGCACCGGCGTTCATGTACACTGCTCCGCCGACATTTCCGGGAATCCCCCCGGCGAATTCAAGTCCCCCGAGTGATTCGGACGCCGCAAGCTCCGACAGCCTTGAAAGGCGTAGGCCTGCTTCGGCATAAATTCTCGTGCCTTCAGCACGGGCTCCGTTCATGTTCGAGTCAACGCATATCACAAGCCCGTCTATACCTTTGTCGGATACAAGAAGGTTTGAGCCGTTCCCGATTATGGTATACGATATGTTGTTTTTTACACAAAACTCCGCAGCCAAAACAGCTTCACGAATCCCGGCTTTTAAAAATCCGTCGGACGGTCCTCCCACCTTAAATGTCGTGTGCCGGCTCATCGGCTCATCAAATTTGATTTCAGAAAAAAGCGTCGAAAGCTCTTTTTTTATTTCACTGTCAAACAACCTCGTCTGCCTCCAGCGTCATATTTTTTTCCATTTCGCGCATAAGCCTGTTATTAAGCTCCACTGCAGCATTATATCCCATTTTTTTCTGTCTGTTATTCATTGCCGCGACCTC
>CALXSX010000033.1 GCA_944391265.1 uncultured Clostridia bacterium
ACTGCTCTTGCCATAGCCGTACATAATTTCCCGGAAGGTCTCGTCACATTTACATCATCGCTTAAAGACCTGCATCTGGGTGTAATGATAGCTATTGCGCTCGCCATACATAACATTCCTGAGGGAATAGCCACGTCACTGCCGATATTTTATGCGACAGGCGACAGAAAAAAAGCGTTTAAACTCTCGCTTCTGTCAGGTCTGACCGAGCCGTTCGGCGCCGTAATCGGATACGCCTTTCTTCGTCCGTTCATGAACGATGCTGCAATAGGCGTCCTGTTTGGCATGATAGCCGGTATAATGATGTTCATCTCCCTTGAAGAGCTGCTTCCGATGGCAAGAGAGTACGAAAAAAGCAAGGCTACAATACTAAGCGTAATACTCGGCATGGCAATAATGGCTGTGAGTCTGATACTGTTTCTGTAATCAAAATCCGCTGTTTTCTACAATCGCCGTATAACAATTTTATGCATATTTGTTAACAAAAGGTAAATTTTTAAAAAACAGTGGTAAATTTTATAATAGTATGATATAATAGATAGGTATGGATTTATTTTCTACTAAATCAGAGGTGAATTATTGGCTATGAGTTTATTTGATAAAATTTTCGGTACGTATTCCGACAGAGAGCTCAAACGCATTTATCCGATAGCGGATAAGGTCATGGCGCTTGAGGACGAATATTCAAAGCTTTCCGACTCGGAGCTAAAATCAAAAACGCAGGAATTTAAAAACCGCCTCGCATCGGGAGAAACGCTCGATGATATTCTGCCTGAAGCATTTGCAACGGTCAGGGAGGCTTCATGGCGTGTGCTTGAGATGAAGCATTTCAGAGTTCAGGTAATAGGCGGTATAATTCTCCACCAGGGCAGAATCGCCGAGATGAAAACGGGTGAAGGTAAAACTCTTGTTTCCACTCTTCCTGCCTACCTTAACGCGCTAACAGGCGACGGGGTACATATCGTTACTGTAAACGATTACCTCGCAAAGCGCGACAGCGAATGGATGGGCAAGGTGTACAGATTTCTCGGCCTTTCGGTCGGACTTATAATACACGACCTTACAAACGATGAACGCCGCGAGGCGTATGCGTGCGACATAACGTACGGCACAAATAACGAGCTCGGCTTTGACTACCTGCGCGATAACATGGTAGTACACAAGGAGGATATGGTTCAAAGAGGCCATAACTATGCGATAGTTGACGAGGTTGACTCCATACTCATAGACGAAGCAAGAACACCGCTCATAATTTCCTGTATGGGCAAATCGGCAAACGAGCTTTATGCCGTTGCCGATATGTTCGTAAAGCGTCTTAAAAAGCTCGTTGTGACTGAGCATGACGACAAGCAGCTTGATGAAGATGTTGACGCCGACTACATCGTTGACGAAAAAGCGAAAACCGCAACGCTCACTGAGCGCGGCATAAAGAAAGCGGAGCAGGGCTTCGGGATTGAAAACCTTTCCGACCCTGAAAACATGAAGCTTCAGCACCACATAAACCAGGCTCTCCAGGCAAACGGCTGTATGCACAGGGATAAACAATACGTCGTAGTTGACGGTCAGGTTCAGATAGTGGACGAGTTCACAGGCCGTATCATGCCCGGCAGAAGATATTCTGACGGTCTGCATCAGGCGATAGAAGCAAAAGAGGGCGTAAAGGTTGAAAATGAGAGCAGAACGCTCGCGACAATAACATTCCAGAACTTTTTCAGACTGTATACAAAGCTTTCGGGCATGACCGGTACAGCGCTTACCGAAGAGGAGGAATTCCAGCAGATTTACTACCTCGACTGCGTTGCCGTTCCTACAAACAAGCCCGTCCGCAGAATAGATATGCACGACAGCGTCTACAAAACGCAAAACGGAAAGTACAAAGCTGTAATAGAGCAGATTAAGGAATGTCATGAAAAGGGACAGCCTGTACTTGTCGGCACAGTAAACGTAGAAAAATCTGAGGAGCTGTCAAAACTTCTTAAAAGAGAGGGAATACCTCATGAGGTCCTTAACGCCAAGTTCCACGCAAAGGAAGCGCAGATAATTGCACAGGCAGGTAAAAAAGGCGCTGTAACAATCGCGACAAATATGGCAGGCCGCGGAACTGATATAATTCTCGGCGGAAACGCCGAATACCTCGCAAGAAACGAGCTTTTAAAGCAGGGAATGACAGATGAGCTTATAAACGAGGCGACAGGTTTCGGTGAGACGGACGATGAGGAAATACTAAATGCGAGAAAGCTGTACCGGCAGTACTATAACAAGTATAAGGAGCAGCTTGCAGGCGAGCAGGAAGAAGTTAAAAAGGCAGGCGGCCTTTTCATCATAGGTACAGAGCGCCATGAATCAAGGCGAATAGATAACCAGCTCCGAGGAAGAGCGGGACGTCAGGGCGACCCGGGCGCATCAAGATTCTTCCTGTCCCTTGATGATGACCTGATGCGAATATTCGGCTCAGAGCGTGTAAAATCCATGGTTGAAAGAATGGGACTTCCTGAAGACGAGCCGATAGAAGCAAAAATGCTTTCAAAAGCTATTGAGAACGCGCAGAAAAACCTTGAAAGCAGGAACTTTGACGCAAGAAAGCACGTTCTCCAGTATGACGAGGTAATGAACGAGCAGAGAAAGATAATCTACAAGCAGCGCCAGATGGTGCTTGACGGCGAGGACGTTCATCACATAATAGTAGAAATGCTTGAGTCTATGGTAGATTCAGCGGTAGACGATTATATCGGAATTTCCGACATACCTGAGGAGTGGAATATCCGCGCTCTGACCGAGTTTGCAAACTCACATCTTCGTGCAAACGGCGAATTTAAGATAGGAGAAGACGAAATGGACACAATCGTAAAAGACGATGTCCGCGAAAGACTCCTTGAGATAGGCCACAAGCGCCTTGATGAGCAGGCGGAGATATTCGGAGAGAACATGGGCGAGCTTGAGCGCATGATAATGCTCAGGGTTGTAGATAATCTCTGGATGGATCACTTGGACGAGATGGAGCACGTAAAACGCGAAATAGGTCTTCGCGCATACGGTCAGCACGATCCGGTTGTTGAGTACAGAAACATCGGCAGTGAGCTTTATGAGGGAATGCTTGAAATGATAAAGCGAGATACGGTAAGATATATCCTGTTCGCTATGCCTAAAATAAAGCTCGAAAGAGAGCAGGTAGCAAAGCCGCTTGACACAGGCGGTGACGGAAGCCTTGCAAAGCAGCCGAAACGCGCTGACTCAAAAAAGGTCGGAAGAAACGATCCGTGTCCCTGCGGCAGCGGCAAGAAATACAAAAACTGCTGCGGCAAAAATGCGTAATTAAAAATATACCAATTGTAATAAGGAAGTGATTAGATTGTTAGAGTACGATGAATACAAGGTCCGGCTTAACTCACTTGAAAACAATATAAACGAACTGAGGGATTCACTTTGACATCGCCGGAGCGGTGAAAGAATATAAAGAGCTTGAGCAGAAGTCAGCTGAGCCCGGGTTCTGGGACGATATGGAATCCGGTCAGAAGGTACTGCAAAAGATAAAGCAGCTCAAGGACAAGGTATCACGTTTTGAGGAACTTAAAAATCTTCGCGAAGACACACTTCTTCTCATTGACATGGCAAACGAGGAAAACGACGAGTCCATGCTTCCGGAGATAAAAGAAGCGGTCGAGAAAATAAATAAAAACCTTGAGGACATGACTCTTGAAACGCTTCTGAGCGGCAACTACGACAAGTGCAACGCGATAATGGACCTGCACGCAGGCGCCGGCGGAACGGAGGCTCAGGACTGGTGCGAGATGCTGATGCGTATGTATCAGATGTGGGCACAGAAAAACGGATACACGTTTGAGGTCATAGACAGCCTTGACGGCGATGACGCCGGCATCAAGAGCGCTACCGTCATGATATCCGGGCTTAACGCCTACGGGTATTTGAAATCGGAAAAAGGAGTCCACAGACTCGTCAGAATATCTCCGTTTGACGCCTCAGGCAGACGCCACACGTCTTTTGCGTCAGTTGAGGTAATGCCGGAGATAGACGACGAAATAGAAATAAATATCAGACCGGAGGACCTGCGCGTTGATACGTATCACGCGAGCGGCGCCGGCGGTCAGCACATAAACAAGACGGCATCGGCTGTCAGAATAACGCACCTGCCGACAGGTGTCGTTGTCGCTTGCCAGACTCAGCGCTCACAGCATCAAAACAGAGACTACGCAATGAAGATGCTGAAATCAAAACTCGTTGAGATAGCCGAGCAGCAGCAAAAAGAAAAGATAGAGGATATAAAGGGCGTACAAAAAGAGATAGCGTGGGGCTCACAGATACGCTCGTACGTATTCCACCCGTATAACCTCGTCAAGGACCACAGAACAGGCTACGAGATGGGCAATATCGGCGCAGTTATGGACGGAGACATTAACGGATTCATAAATGCATATCTTAAAGCCCAAAGCCTGGGCAAGCTTGAAAATAAATAATACTACTTAAACAGGACTGTAAAAAAATTGATTTTTTTACAGTCTTTTTTTATAATACTGAATAATAATTAAATTTAGAAACTTTATCGACTCATTTTTTTAACCAAATGTATTGAAATTTTTATTAAAATCTGTTATTATTATAATTGGATAAAAATCTTCAAAGGAAAGGAGGATTTTATGGACATTGATATTATATGGGAAAACTGTATGGAAAACCTCAAAAAACGCATCAATTCACCTATAGCGTTCAACGTGTATCTGAAGGACGCAGTACCTGTATCGTTTGAGGACGGAGTATTTACCGCGGCGGTTACGATGATAATAAACAAAAACATGATAGAAATGCGGTACAAAAACGACATACAAAAGCTTCTTACAAATTACATAGGCTCGGACGTTACTCTTAAGATAGAGGTTGCACAGGACCCTTATCTTCTGAGGAACAAGACAACCGAAGCTCCCAAAACAGAGTCAATAACTCATAATTCATATGACATAAATCCTAAATATACATTTGAAAACTTCATAATCGGCTCATCAAACGAGTACGCTACCGCGGCGGCGATAAGAGCTGCGGAACAGCCCGGAATGGTGTACAATCCGCTTTTTCTGTACGGAAATTCAGGGCTTGGGAAAACGCATCTCCTGCACGCTATAGGAAACAGAATCCTTAAAAACTTCCCCGAAAAAAAAGTTGTTTACGTAACGAGCGAGAAATTCATGAACGACTTTATCGAAAACGTGCTTAAAAAGACGAACAAAAATTTCAGGCAGATATACAGAAGCGCCGATGTCCTACTCATAGACGACATTCAGTTTCTTGAAAAAAAGGAATCGACGCAAGACGAGGTATTTCATACCTTCAACGAGCTGTATAATGTAAACAAGCAGATAGTTATAACGAGCGACAGAAAGCCGAAAGACCTCGTAACGCTAAATGAAAGGCTTAAAAACCGACTCGGCTGGGGACTCACTATAGACATAACCGCGCCGTCATTTGAAACGAGAGTAGCCATACTTAAAAACAAGTCCGAGCTTCGCGGAGAGGTAATAGACAACAAGGTTTTGGAATACATAGCCGACTGCGTACAGTCAAATGTGCGTGAGCTTGAGGGTGCGCTTCTGAGGATAATTTCATACTCCCAGATAAAGGGCAGAAAAATAGATCTCCCGTTTGCAGAGGAATGTCTTAAATCCCTCGTTACGGGCAAAGCAAACAACATAAGCTGCGATAAGATAATAGACTGCGTCTGCGAATATTACTCAATAACAAAAGAAGATATGGTCGGCAAGACGAAAACAAAGAATTTCACGCTGCCAAGGCAGGTAGCGATGTACCTTTGCAATATCCTGACCGAGCTCAACTACGGCGCAATCGCCAAAAGCTTCGGAAACAGGGACAGAACGACCGTTATGCACAACGTGGAAAAGATAAAGGATCTCATAAAGACAGATGCCGTACTGAACGAGGATATCGAGTGTATCAGGAACGATTTAAACAGTTGACAAGCTGTGGACAAGCCGTTGATATGTGTTTACAGCAAAAATTATCCTCATTTTGTAAACTTTTGTAAACGCTTTATTAACATTTAACCGTTTATAAAAAACCGAGGTATTTCAAGGCTTTGTCCAACAAATACACAATTCCTCGCATACTATTACTACTAAAACTAATATATATATTATTTCTTTATATATACATATATGTATATAATATTATTTTAAAAAGGGGACAACCGACATGGAATTTACCTGCACGAAAACAGAGCTTTCAGATATACTTAACATAGTACAAAAAGCAGTAAGCGTTAAAAGCGTTCTTCCTATAATGGAATGTATTAAAATAGACTGCACAGCCGGAGTAAACGCTGTTTTCACATCAAATAACAACGAGCTCAGCATAAGGTATGACGCGGCGCTTAACGTAACTGAGGGCGGCTGCATAGCACTTGCTTCAAAGATTTTCTGCGACATAGTAAGAAAGCTTCCCGACGGTATTATAACCGTAAAGGTGAATGAGGAAAACAACGTAACAAAGATAAAAAGCGGAATAAGTGAGTTTAATATAACCGGCGTTATAGCAAGGGAGTTCCCCGACCCTCCGGAAATAAATGAAAAGCTTTCGTTTAAGTTTTCCGAGGGAAAACTCAAAAACATACTTAAAAAGGTTATACCGTTCATGTCGGTAAACGAGGGAAAGCGTCCTGTGCTGAACGGCGCGCTGTTTGAGATAAAAAACGGCAAGCTCACAGTAGTTGCAAGCGACGGTCACAGGCTTGCTGTTGTAAACGAACAGCTTGAAGATAAAATAGAAAGCGCAAAATTTATTATCCCCGGTTCAACGCTCCGCGAGCTTGTAAAGATACTTAAGGACGATGACAGCGAAATCCGGATTGTACTTGCTGACAGGCACGTTCTTATAGAGTTCGAGCATTACAATCTTTATACGCGCATTATAGAAGGCGACTTCCTTAAGTATGAGGCTATTATAGCAGCAAACAATACCATAAGGATAGAAGCTGATACAAACGAGCTGAGAAATGCTCTCGAGCGCGCAATGCTCATAATAAACGACGATGACGCAACCCCCGACAAGCGTATGCCCGTAAGGCTCACCATAGGCTATGACAAGATAGAAATTTCAAGCATGACGCCTAAGGGAAAGATAAACGACGCCGTATCTGCAAAGGTTGAGGGCGGAAGCCTTGTCATAGGCTTTAACTGCCGATTCCTTCTCGAGGCTCTTTCCGCGTGCGATGAGGAAAGGGTTCTTATAGAGTTCTCGACTCCAAACAGCGGAGTTTTCATGCGTTCGCTCGACAAGGAAAAAAACAATTACGTGTTTATGATACTTCCCGTAAGACTTTATAACTAAAAAAAAAGGGTGATGATTTTGCTGCTTGATTTTCTTGAAAATATCTATACAGGCGAAAACACATATTTTATAATAAACGGTGACTCCGCCGCCGTTGTAGACCCCGGTACGGACGCTGACAGGATAATCGGGAAGGCGGACGGGAAAACGATTAAGTACGTGCTTTTAACGCACTGCCACTACGACCATA
>CALXSX010000034.1 GCA_944391265.1 uncultured Clostridia bacterium
ACGGACGACGATGCAGACGGCAGGCGAAACGGAGGCTTCGGCAGCACGACAGGCGGCTGTTAAGGCTCGTTTCAAATCCTTTTTAACTCTGAAATGTCCCCCGCCGCCGATTGCGGCAGGGGACATCCATTCCCTCGGGCGGCGTCATTCCATCAGGCGGCGTCATCCCACCCGGGCGGCCGGTGCTGTAAGATATTCCGCCATGATGCATCTGTGTGCCTTTTGTGTACGATGATATGTCTGTGTAAAGACCGTCGGACTGTGTGCCGGAAGCTTCACCGCCTTTATAGACGTGATATGTTCCCTCCTCAAGCTGCGGACAGCTTAGCGATATATACGAATAGCTGAACGGGAAATCATAGGCAAACACGGGATTATCACTGCTGTCGGTAATGCAGATCAGGTCGTCTGTAGCCTCAGAAAACTGAAGAAACATATAAAGCTGACCGGAGTTTTCGTCAAGCTCATCAAACATATTTCCTGCACCGACTACCGTTCCGCCGTTTATAACTGAGCCTCTGTCCGAGTCAATGCCGCTGTCCATGCTATTCGGGCTTGCAAGAGCAATAACCGTTCCGCCGTTTATTGTTATGTAACCGTTAGAATCAATTCCGTCTCCCTCAGTGCCTACCGCATTGCAGAAAACATAGCCGCCGTTTATCGTTATATGCGCGACCCCGTCCTCACTGCCGTTTATAGGATCGTCATTGCTGTAAACATAAATAGTACCGCCGTCAACGGTGAGGTGCTTGAACTTTACCCCAATTCCTTCCGTATCTCCGTTGACAGTCAGTTTTCCCTCGCCGTTTATCAGGAGGGAAACATTTGAGCTTACCGCGCCGTCATGCTTTACGGTATCCTCTTCCGTCGCCGCTGTATGAGAGCCTGTAACGGTGTTATCAGATCCGTCCGCAAGTGTTAATGTAACTCCCGCCTTCCCCGGCTCGGCAGGCTCATACGCTGAGCGGACAAGCACTGCCGGAGCTGTACGGCAAGTTATGTCGACACCGTCAAATACAATGTTCACGCTGTCGTCCTCACCGGCCGCAACAGCTATCTGCGCATCGGATATTTTTCCGCTGAACCTGTAAGTACCCGGCTTTGTTATTGTAACAACCTTATTTTTTACGTCTTTAAGCTCTTGTGCAACATCTGCATGAGTTTCAGTCACTTCGGACAAATACACGTTTTCATCGGCATTTTGCGAAATGTCGCTGCCATCGACGGTAATGCCTATATCACTCATTACAATAACAGTTTCCTCTTCTTCGGCTGTTACTGAAAAGCCGTAAGAGCTTATCATGCATACCGATAGAAAAATGCCTAACAATTTCTTAGCTTTACTCATTTTTATCCCTCTGATAACAGATTAGCTTTATGCGCCGTGCATGAATTTAACAGTCCTCAAATCTTTTGTTTGATTTGACCTTTCCTGTACGCCTCAAGAAGTGCCTCCAGCTCATTTATCGTCCTGCCTATTTCTGCACCGGTGTCCGTCTTTTCTACGAGCATACGCTGGTGCAGACGCTCCACCTCATAAATCACCGGCATTTCGCGGTCGCTTTTCCACTCCTCAGGACTGTGCTTTGCAAACGCCATGTATCTGGAGCTGTATATGAACGTGTATCCGCCCATGCCTGTGCGGGGCTGATACGCCTTTGATATTCCGCCGTCTATCATGAACAGCAGGCCGTCACCCTTGACCGGGTTTTCTCCCGACCTGACAGGTACGTGCCCGTTTATTATGTGAGAATCGCCTCCGAGCGAAAACTCTTCAAGTATTTTCAGGCAAGTTTCCTTTTTCTCAACAAGCCGGTAATAGTCGTTCATGTACTCCTTTGAAAGTTCTGCGTCGCCTATAAAATACCTCTCAAACGCCGCAAGCTTGCTTTTTCCAAAAAGCGGTGATTTTTTTCCGCACCAGAGATACCAGAAGAAATCGGTGCTTGTGGAATTTATTTCATGCTCCGAAAAAAATGCCTCCCTGACCTCTTCATTTATAAATTCGAGGTAGCTTCTTCCGTAAAGCTCCTCACCGCCGAACGAAACGCGGTCAAACTCACCGTCCGGAGTCATGGGTATACAGCCGTGATAGAGCAGATTGTTGTTGCATATCTTGTACATGCTCCCCTTTTCGTACAGGAACCTTATATGCTTTTGCAAAGTCTTGCTGTGCATGAATGAAGCAGCGAGCGTATTCATCAGATTCTGTTCGCCCTGCGTGAGCTCAAGCGGAGCCTTGGGGTTGACGGTAGGGAAGTTTTTGTCCTTAAGATCATACGTTATTGAGTCTATTGTGACCGTTCCGTTTTCAAAATCAACCTTTGACAGTATATCGCGCCCTTCCATTCCGTATTCCGCATGCCGCCTGTACAGCTGCCCCTCAAGCTTGAACATTATAACGGCTATCGCCTTGTGCATTTTCGCGGCAAGGCTCTTGCTTACGGTGTCGTACTTGCTCTCGTCGAATATGTGAGGCATGAACCTCTCGCAGGGATCGTCTGCGTACACCTCCGATGCGAACATGGAAAGCGGACGCAGATTTATACCGTAGCCGTCCTCAAGGCAGTCAAAATTGTTATAGCTTATGCCTATCCTTATAACGCTCGCTATGCACGTCAGGTTGCCGGACGCGGCGCCCATCCATGCGATGTCGTGGTTTCCCCACTGAATGTCAATATCGTGAAAGCTCATGAGCTCGTCCATTATGAGGTCCGCCCTGGGGCCTCTGTCAAAAATATCGCCTATGATGTGAAGCTTGTCGACAGAAATCTCGCGTATCATTTTGCAGATGCCGGATATGAACTCCTCCGCCACTCCGGCACGCAAAATAGCGTCAACCATTCTCTCAAAGTGCAGATCCTTGTTCGCGCCTGAAAAGTGAAGGAATTCATCAATTATGTACGCGAACGTCTTGGGCGCTTTTTTCCTCACCCTCGAAATAGTACATTTGCCGGCAAAGTCCTTGCACACCTCGACAAGCGCCGAGGCCGTTATCTTGAACCACTCATCAAAATCCGCGTCCTTTTTCCTGTCCTTCATGCACCGCTCCGGCTCGTAGATAAGGCTTGCAAGAGTCACCCTGTCCTTTTCCGTCATAGTCCTGAAAAACAGCTCGTCTATCCTCGTCTTTATAACGCCTGATGCGCTTTTGAGCTGGTGAATGAACGCTTCATGCTCTCCGTGCAGGTCGCTGAAAAAATACTCCGTACCCTTGGGCATACCGCATATAGTGAGCAGGTTTATCATCTCAGCCGCGGCGCTTTCAATGTTCGGATACCGCTCCGCCAGCAAATTAAGGTAATGAATATCAAGCATACTTTTTTCCTTTCTCACTCGGCCGCCAAAACGTCAAGAGCCTTTTGCAGCTGAATGTCCTTGTCCTTTTCAATCGATACGACGGGGGTCTGCTCATAACCGGATATCGGCTCAACCTCAATGTCAGGAGTTATTCCGGTACCATGAACGCAAGTTCCTCCCGGCGTGAAATACCTCGCTACTGTAACAACTATTCCCGAGCCGTCGGAAAGCGGGTATATCCTCTGCATTATACCTTTTCCGAATGTCGTTGTGCCGATTACCTCAGCCTTTTCGTAGTCTCTGAGCGCGCCCGTAAGAAGCTCAGCCGCACTTGCCGTGTTCCCGTTTACGAGCACCGCCATGGGTATGTCGAGCTCATTGGCATCGGACATCACCTTATCGCCATTTCCGTTCTTATCTTCGGTATATGTAATAACGCCCTCAGGGACGAGCATGTCGGCTATCGCTGTAACCTCGTCAAGGTCTCCGCCGCCGTTATCGCGCACGTCTATAACAAGCTTTTGCATATCCTCTGACATAAGGTCTGACAGTGCTTCGGTGAACTCCTCCGACGTCGATTTCTCATCGGGGGCTGACGACCTGTTAAAAGACGATATGCGTATATATCCTACGTCATTGCCGAGCATCTCGTATTTGACCGTTTTTTCGTGAACCTTTCTCCTTGTAACGGTGACGTCACGCTCTTCTCCGTTTCTGCGAATCGTGAGCACAACGCTTGTATTTTCGGCATTTTCCATACCGCCACCTTTTATTTTGGCGACCGCCTCGTTCATCTGCGTGCCGCTGTAGCGCTGACCGTCAACCGCCACAAGAATGTCATTGGGTAGGATTCCGGCTTCAAAGCCCGGAGCATCGTCCTGAACCGAAACAACGCGTATCTCGTCTTTTTCCTTGTCCATTACTACAGTAACGCCGATGCCGACAAAATCACCGCTTCCGCTGTTCATGTACGTTTCAAACTGGTCTTTGCTGTAGTATACGGTATACGGATCGTCAAGCGCCATGGAAAGCCCGAGCGCCGCGTAATCCGCCGCCTTTTCCTCGTCATAATCGTATAGGAAATTACTTTTCAAAACGGTCTGCACCCCCGACAGCTTTGCTGTCAGAGTACCGTTTACAAAATATGTATCGTATGCGCCCCTTGCAACCCATGCTGCGGCAAACACCGCAACCGCTGTTACAGCACACGCCGCCGCTGCCTTTTTATTCATATAGTCAGTCCTTTCCGTCTGAATAAACAAAGAGCCGTCCCGCTTGGGGACAGCCCTGAAACTGCCGGTACTGCGCCGGAGAGTGATATTTTATTCAGTTTTTTTATACTTCATATCTTCATGGAATCGGAGGCAAGGTATTTGTGAACCATCATGGCTACCTTGAACACTATCGCCTGATCGAACTTCCTGAGGTCAAGCCCCGTCAGCTTGTATATCTTTTCAAGCCTGTACACAAGCGTGTTCCTGTGCACGAACAGCTGTCTTGATGTTTCACTGACATTCAAATCGTTTTCAAAAAACTTGTTTATCGTGAGAATGGTCTCATCGTCAAGTGACGCAATGTCTCCCTTTTTGAAAACCTCCTGCAGGAAAAGCTCGCACAGCTTAATCGGGAGCTGATATATAAGTCTGCCGATGCCGAGGTTGTCATAGCTCAAAATATATTTTTCCTCCTCGAACACCTTGCCGACCTCAAGGGCTATCTGCGCCTCCTTGTAGCAGCTGTTAAGCTCGTCCAGCGTATGAGCCACCGTACCGACTCCGACGAGCGTATTAAGGAAAGTCTCGCCGTTTACAGTGTCTACAACAGACTGCGCTGTCTGATGAAGCTCCTCCGGCGACGGCACTGTCCTCATCTCCTTAATGAGCACAACGTTCGCGCTGTCAACGCTTATGACGAAATCCTTCTCCTTGTCGGGGAACATATTTCTTACAACCTCGTATATGCCGCTTTCAACGCGGTCGTTCACCTTCACGTAAAATACAGCTCTGGGAACATCTACCTCAACGTGCAGTTCCCTTGCTTTTTGATGGAGATCAAAAGCGAGAAGATTGTCAAAAATGATGTTTTGCATGAACATGGTCTTGTCGTATTTCTCGTCATAATAATGACGCACGTTATTTGCCGCGACAACGACGGCGTTGCAGCAAACCTTTGAAACCTCGTCAGTGCCTTCTACTTAAACAACATATTCCGAGTACGGCTTGTTTGAAAGCACCTTTACAGTGTATCCGTCCTTAAAAAGCACCTTGTCGCTGTTTGTTACGGCATACACAAGATCCTCAATCACCTCAGGCTTTGGCTCCGATCCTGTCGATGCGAGAATAAGTCCCTGAGAATCTGTTATTCCGAACCGTTTTGGAAAAACATCTGCCATTTGCGAAACGATATTCTGAAACGCCTTGCTTATCATTTGACAATACCTCCACATAATACATGTTATATATATTCAATTATACAGCAATAATTGTGATTTTGCAAGGCTTTTTCATAAAAAATTTACAAATTTCATTTTAAACATATTTTTTCATCTGTTTAAGGGCGCTTTTTTCAAGACGCGACACCTGTGCCTGGCTTATGCCTATCTCGTCGGCGACCTCCATCTGCGTTCTCCCCTGAAAGAAGCGAAGCTTCAGAATATGCTTTTCGCGCTCGTCAAGATGTCTCATTGCCTCGTTTATAGCGATGTTTTCAAGCCAGCTTTCGTCGCTGTTTTTCTCGTCTTTAACCTGGTCCATAACGTAAATCGCCTCCCCGCCGTCATGGTAAATCGGCTCAAAAAGCGATATGGGGTCGGATATGGCGTCAAGCGCGAACACAACGTCGCTTTTAGGCAGGTTAAGCTCTTTTGCTATCTCAGCGACCGTAGGCTCACGTGAATTTGTGCTGACAAGCTTTTCCTTTACCTGAAGCGCCTTGTAGGCAATATCCTTAAGTGATCTGGACACTCTTATGGAATTGTTGTCGCGGAGATAGCGCCGTATCTCCCCTATTATCATCGGCACGGCATACGTCGAAAACTGGACGTTCTGCGACAGGTCAAAATTGTCGATTGCCTTTATAAGTCCGATACATCCCACCTGAAACAGGTCGTCGGGGTTTTCGCCCCTGTTTGAAAAGCGCTGTATAACGCTGAGAACAAGCCTGAGATTTCCGTGAATGAACTTCTCCCTAGCCTGCTCGTCTCCAGCCTTTATTTTTACGAACAGTTCCTCCTTCTCTTTCCTGGAAAGCGTGGGAAGCTTTGATGTGTTAACTCCGCAGATTTCGACCTTGTTTATCATAAATGACAACATTCCTTCCGTAGATATTTCAAAAGCCGTATGGGCTTCCGATTCATGGGAACGAAAAACGGCGCGTCAAACGCTGATTAACACTTAGCTTCGCGCTGCGTTTTTTTTGCTCGCCATATGTACTTTGGGAATGTTAATGTATGTCACTATAATTTAAATCGGAACGGCACACGCCGCCTATTGTGGCGTGGGACAAATTTGCTATATTTATATTTTAACCATTTTCCGCCGCCGCTATTCCGAAAAAAACGTCTCAGCTCATTTTTGCGATCTCCTTCCTGAGCCTGCCTATAATTCGTTTTTCAAGACGAGATATGTAAGACTGCGATATTCCGAGCAGATCTGCCACCTCCTTTTGAGTTTTCTCGCCTGCCGCGCCAAGCCCGAACCTAAGCTGCATTATTCTCTGTTCACGCGGCGGCAGCTTGTCAAGCGCCGTCATAAGCAGGCTCTTTTCCACCTCCGCCTCAATGTTTCTGTACACGCTGTCGTCATCGGTGCCGAGTATGTCGGAAAGCAAAAGCTCGTTTCCGTCCCAGTCCACATTGAGCGGCTCGTCTATAGACACCTCCGTTTTTGAATTGGAATTTTTACGAAGATACATCAGTATCTCGTTTTCTATGCACCGTGACGCGTATGTCGCAAGCTTTATGTTCTTTTGCGCGTCAAACGTATTTATCGCCTTGATAAGGCCGATAGTACCTATAGATATAAGGTCCTCAACATAAATGCCGGTGTTCTCAAACTTCCTCGCAATATATACTACAAGCCTCAGATTTCTTTCAATAAGAAGCTGCCGTACATTTTCATCGCCGCCGGCGAGCCGCAAAAGCGCCTCCGCCTCCTCCTCCTTTTCAAGCGGCGGCGGAAGTATGTCGCTTCCGCCTATGTAATATATCTCGTCGGGACAGTTATCAAAGCTGCCGTACAGATATAAAAAGCCCGCTTTGAGCTTACTGATAAACTTTAACATTGCCAATGCTCCTTCTTTTTAATATATCTCTGCCGAGCAGCACGCGAAACCGCCCCTTGTCTGACAGCGGCCTATCTACGAAAAGCGCGTACACGCCGGATAGTCTCCTGTTTTCATCGGGAAAGTACAGCTCGTCAAGCAAAAAAATATCGGCTTTTGCGCCGCGGTCGCTGACCGTCTTGTAGCAAAGGCTCCCGGACGGCTCGCCGAGCTGTGAAAAAAGCGAGCTTTCCGCTACTATCACCGGTGCGCCGCCATCGGCGCGCAGACTGTTTCCCGTGTCGAGCATGGCGTACGTCTCCGCCGCCTCGCCAAGCTTATACAAGACAACGCGGAAAATTTTTTTCTCCCTGCTCACCGCATAGAGCACTGCCTTTGCCAAAGCGTAAACAGCAGCAAGCGCAGTGTAGAACGGCACGTCCTCCGCTGTAATAAATTCCCTGCCGTCTATAACGGCAGCCGAAAGCGACGCTCTGGGTATAAGCGTCAGAAGCAGAGCGGATATGACAAGGCTTGAGCAGATTGTGAACGCTGTGCGCCGCAAAAACTCAGCTATACCGCATCTGCCGTAAAAAAGCCGCACTGCCGCCGCGTAAACCGGCACAAAAACAAGCCTTATGCCGCTGAAAACGACTGAAAGCGCACCGACGGCTGCAAGCAAAAACGAAAACAGCGCTTTTTTTCTGACGCTGACGCTGATAAAAAGGAGCCCGGAGGATATGTTAAGGCATATGTAATTAAGTACAAATCCGCAAAGCACCGCCGAATCGATGTAAAAATCCATCATTTCACCCCTTTTAGTACAATTATACATCAGAACGCGCGAAAAAGCTGTCGGACGGCGCTGTCGATTTGTCTGTTATTTGCGATACGGTTCGGCAAATTCAGCCGCAAACCGCCGATTTGCGATAAAATTAACGCGGTGTTTTGTAAGGCTGTGCGGATTTTTGTCGTTATTATTTGCATGAAAAGAAAATTTTATGTTTTTGTTAATGATTTGTTTATAAATGTATGATATAATCTTTATAAACGGGTGATATGATAAAATTGTACAGAAGACATCAGGGACGTCCGAATACAATTACAGAAAGGATTTGTTAAAATGAAAAAATCAAAAAAAAGAGCTCTCATATCACTGATACTGGGAGGAGCTGTATTTTGCTCAGCGGCTGTTGCAACGCTGGCAAACTCAAACGGATACGGGATATACAAGAATGCGCTTAAGAACCTGCTTATGTCAAGGAACCACACGATGGTAATTAAGGCGTATGACTACTTTGACGGTGAAAAGAAAAACGAGGTCGTGACCACCGAAAAGGTAAACCTTGACGGCGATGCGAAGCTGCACAGGGTAGAAAATACAGATGATATGACGTATGAGGAATATTTCCAGGACGGCCACTCAATTACAAAGCATACGTGGAAGGGAGCTAACTCCGAAAAATACGAGGAGGATCCGTACCTGATTGATGACTACATTTCAGACCAGACGCCGCAGACTATGGCAAGCAGATTTACAGGAACGGCGTACTATGACGACAAGACCTCGGAAAAGTTCGTGAGGTTTATGGAGATAGCGGCGGACCTAGTCACAGGCGACCTGAAAAACAACTTCATTTACGAAGGTGAGCAGGATAACATTCACACGTATTCAATCACGCTTGACAGCTTCCAGATTCCGGAAATAATCAGCTCGGGGATAGACCTTATAACATCGCTGAACAATTCAAGCTACGACGTTGAAGACCTGAAAGAAAGGGTGGAATACAATTACACCGGATACCTTTACCAGGACATAGTTATCGACAATCTGTCAGCTGTTGTAAAGGTCGATGATGACGGCAATATCCGCGACAACAACGTGACAATCAATGTCTCCGGAAACGACTGGGACGGAAACGCCCATACATGGGAGCTTCATTTAGACCTCTCCTGCTGCGATTACGGCACGACGCAGGTTGACCGGCTCGACACTGAATCGCTCGGAGATGAAGTTCAGAAAATGTCTGAATACTATAAAAGAACGAGCGTGGAGGAAACAGAAGAAGCAATAGATTGATGAATTTGGGCGGAGCGGAATTTTTCCGCTCCTGCCATATTTATACGAGGTGTGATTTTATGACAGTTATTAAGGCTGACAAGCTATGCAAGCTTTACAAAAACGGGCGCGGAATAAGCGATATTTCCTTTGAAGTTGAGGAAGGAGACATTGTCGGGCTTCTCGGTCCGAACGGTTCGGGGAAAACGACCACCATGAAAATAATAGTCGGGCTTTGCAAGCCTCAGAGCGGCAGCCTGTTTATTTTCGGAAAGCAGGCCGACGAAAACATTCACCGCCTGCTTAAGGATATAGGTGTTCTTATAGAAGCGCCTGCCGTTTTTACCGACATGACCGCTGAGCAGAATATGAAGATGGCGGCGCGCTACTATGACGGAGTGGACGCGGGCAGGATAGACGCTGTGCTTGACGCCGTTCATCTTCTTTCATATAAAAAGGAAAAGGCGGGCAAATTCTCGCTCGGCATGAAGCAGCGGCTGGGGCTTGCGCTCGCCCTGCTTTCAAACCCGAAGCTTCTCGTTTTAGACGAGCCGACAAACGGGCTCGATATTGAGGGCATGGTGGAAATACGCGAGATAATCCATTCGCTTAACAAAAAATACGGGACTACGTTCCTCATAGCAAGCCACCTTGCGGCGGAGGTGGAAAAAACGTGTACCAAGGTCGCCGTTATGGACGAGGGCAAACTTATATCGAGCACGACAATGGACAAGGCTCTTGAGCTGAGCCCCACGCTTGAGGATTATTTTCTGCGCAGTGTGCGCAGCGTGAGGAAGGATACCCTCCTTTAGACGAAAAATTTATATGGAAAGGCTTGTGGCTATTATGACAGCAACTTACAAAAATGAAATTTCAAAGCTCCTGAGCAGAAAAAAATATCTTGTTCTGCTTATAATTTCCGTAGTCATATGCGTGGGCAGGCTCGGAATAAACCAGATAATAACGCGGCTGAGCGGACAGATTATTACACCGACCAACACGACTATGGAGGTGTTCCCGTTTTTTGCCGAGGTGCTCGTGCCTCTTGTGGTATTCATGGCGGTAACCGACCTCGTGGCAACGGAGTTCAGCGACCTTACGATAAAAGCCTCGCTTATGAGACCGGTAAGCCGCATGAGCCTTATGACTTCAAAGATTCTTGCCGCATTTACAGCAGGCGCCGCATTTTATATGTTCATCTACATAACCTGCACCCTTCTGCTGGCCGTCTTCGGTGAGATAAGCGCGGTGTACGTGATGAACTCGTTTCTTGCATACGTTATTGACCTTGTTCCCCTGCTCGTGCTCGTGCTTATGGCGAACACGGTTAACATGATTTTTAAAACGCCGACGCTGTGCGTGTTCATGACGCTTGTCATATACGCCGTTTTCAAGTACGTTAACTATTTCATGCCGGCGCTCAATAACATGGTTTTCACCTCGTATATGCAGTGGCACAAGCTCTGGATAGGCGCCGCTATCCCGGCAGGCGCGCTCATAACAAAAACAGGAATAATCGCCGGAAGTGCGATAATTTTATTCTCAGCCGGGTATATATTATTTGAAAAACGTGAATTTTAAATTTTGTACCGAAAGGCTTTGATGAAATATGTCGCTTAAACGCAGGTTAGCTGTATCAAACTTTATCATGCTGCTTGTACCGGTAATCATAATAAGCATTGCGGCGGCAATGCTTTTTGTGCTTTTTTTTACCGATTTGTTCGTGCCGCTGTTTTCGAGCAGGCTGCAAACGCCGGCCGAGCTCATCGAGGGCTCGGCGCAGGTGACGAGGAATCCGCAGGCGGTGAAAATATTAGGGTTTTGGGCGCTGTTCAGCATTGCCGTAATATGCGTTACCAACTCGGTCATAACGTACAGGCTGTCAAAATCAATACTTGCGCCCATCTCCGAGCTGAAGCTCGCGGCAAGGCGCATAGAAAGCGGGGATCTCGACTTCGATATTCTGTCCAGCCGGTATACGGAAATAGAGGAGCTGTGCCGCGCCGTGGATATGATGCGGATGCATCTCAGGCAAAGCCGGCTGCGCGAGGAGCGGCTTGAGTCTGAAAAAAACATAATGCTCGCGCATCTTTCGCACGACCTGAAAACACCTATAACATCTATAAAGGGCTACGCTCAGGGGATTATCGACAACGTGGCGTCGACGCCGGAGAAGCGGACGGCATATGCGAAAACGATTCTTGCAAAGGCGTGCACTCTTGAGGAGCTCGCCGGAAACATAAGCGAGTACAGCTCGCTCGACCTTTCCGCGTCATCGATGAAGATGAAAAACGGTGATTTCAGCGATTTTATCGCCGAGATATGCACCGATTACAGGCAGGAGTTTGAAGAGTACGGAATAACGCTTACTCTCGACGGGCTCGGAAGACCGTTTATTATTACAGCCGACTTTGAAAAGCTTTTCCGCGTTTTCTCTAATCTTTTTGAAAACTCCATAAAATACAGACGAAGCGACAGCCGGCAGGTTACGGTGTCCGTTTTCGAAAAGGACGGCGGCGTGTACACCGCGGTGGCTGATGACGGCATAGGCGTGCCGCCTGAGCTTTCGGAGCGCGTGTTCGACAACTTTTTCAGAGCCGACGCGGCGCGGACAAGCGCTAAAGGAAGCGGGCTGGGGCTTGCCATAGCGAGAAAGATAACGGAAAGCCACGGCGGAAAAATCTGGCTTAAGCCGAACGAATCGGGAGGCACGACGGCTATGGTGTATCTGCCTGCCGCCGGCAAACAGCAATAAGATGAAAGGATTTTGCGCATATGAAAAAAATACTTATAATAGAAGACGACCGCGCCATATCGGAGCTTGTCCGCGACTACCTTGAGCTGAGCGGATTTTCATGCGATCTGGCAGAGCGGGGCACAAAGGGGCTTGAGCTGGCGCTTTCGGAAGATTACGACCTGATACTTTTGGACATA
>CALXSX010000035.1 GCA_944391265.1 uncultured Clostridia bacterium
CTCAGCAGGAAAGCGCGCCGCAGCAGGAGAGCACGCAGGCTCCGCAGACGGAGCAGCAGAATCAGACGGCAGACGGGCAAAACACACAGACGGCGGAGCCGGAGGAAGAAAAAACGTACAGCCCGACTTTCATGTACTTTGTTACTGACGCGCAGGAGAAGGAAACATCGGAGATGATCTCATCGCTAAAATCAAAATATCCTGATGTGATTTTCGACATAAAAAACGTGGACAAGGACCCGTCGCTTCTTGAAAATTTCCAGCTCGTAAGCGGAAAAACTCCGGCGCTCATAATGCTCAATACGTCTAACGATATTTGCGCAATAGAGTTTACCTGCACAGACAGCGCAAAGCTTGAAGAACAGATAAAATTGGCTTTAGGTAAATAAATACATAAGCGCGCGAGATTTTTCGGAGGCGTTTTATATAAATTTACTATTTTTCAATTTACTGTTGATTTTTTTGTCTGTTTATGATAAAATAAATCAGTATGAAAAATACACACGTGTTCCGATCTGGGCGGAGTTGCCGGCGAAAGCATGGTCCCGTGCAGAGCAGAAGAACGCGGAGGATTAAAAAACAGGAGGAATTTTTAAAATGGCAAATGTAATTTCAATGAAACAGCTTTTGGAAGCGGGTGTTCATTTCGGGCACCAGACAAGAAGATGGAACCCTAAAATGGCTGAGTACATCTTCACGGAAAGAAACGGCATTTATATCATCGACCTTCAGAAAACCGTTAAGAAGGTTGAAGAGGCTTACTACTTTGTAAGAGATGTAGCTGAACAGGGCGGAGAGGTTCTCTTTGTCGGCACAAAGAAGCAGGCTCAGGACTCAATAAAGGAAGAGGCTGAGCGCGTGGGAATGTACTACGTAAACGCGAGATGGCTCGGCGGAATGCTTACAAACTTCAAGACAATCCAGAAGAGAATAGAAAGACTTGCTCAGATAAATAAGATGGAGGAAGAGGGAACATTTGAACTTCTTCCGAAAAAAGAGGTAATTAAGCTTAAGGCTCAGAGAGACAAGCTTGAGAAATATCTCGGCGGCATAAAGGAAATGAAGAAGATACCTGATTGTATGTTCGTTGTTGACCCGAGAAAGGAAAAGATTGCTATAGCAGAGGCTAAAAAGCTTGGGATCCCCGTTGTTGCAATAGTTGATACAAACTGCGATCCGGACGAGGTTGATTATGTTATACCCGGCAACGACGACGCTATCCGTGCCGTAAAGCTCATTGCTTCAACTATCGCTAACGCAATACTTGAGGGCAGACAGGGCGAGGACGCTGTTGCCGTTGAGGCAGAGGAAGAAGAAGAGCAGGCCGAGGAATAATCTTTAATATAACAGGAGGAACGTACAATGGCATTTACAGCAAAAGATGTAAAGGAACTCAGAGAGATAACAGGCTGCGGCATGATGGACTGCAAGAAGGCTCTTACAGAGACTGACGGCGACAGGGAAAAGGCTATAGAATTTCTCAGAGAAAAGGGACTTGCTACAGCTGCTAAGAAATCAGGCAGAATAGCTGCTGAGGGAATAGTCTGCGCTTACGTGTCTGACGATAAGAAGACCGCTGTTCTTCTCGAGGTAAATTCAGAAACGGACTTTGTTGCTAAAAACAGCGAATTTTTAACATTTGTAAACAATGTAGCTAAAATAGTTGCCGATAACGATCCGGCAGATGTTGAAGCTCTTAAGGCGCTTCCTTATGAGGGCAGCGAGACAGTAGGCGACAAGCTTACCGCTATGATAGCAAAAATCGGCGAGAACATGAACATCAGACGTTTCGCACGTGTTCAGGGAAATGTATGCACATACATTCACGGCGGCGGCAGAATCGGCGTTCTTGTTGAAGCCGAGGGAGCTCTTGACACTGACGAAAAGATGGAGGCGGCTCACGACATTGCTATGCAGGTAGCTGCTATAAACCCGATGTACCTTTCAAAGGACGTTGTTCCGGCTGAAGATGTTGAAAAGGAAAAGCACATCATCATGGCTCAGATAAAGGAAGACCCCAAAAACGCAAGCAAGCCTGATAACATCATTGAGAAGATGGTAGGTGGAAAAATCAACAAGTTCTACGAACAGAACTGCCTGCTTCAGCAGGAATTTGTTAAGGACAATGATCTTAAGGTTGAGAAGTATCTCGCATCTAAGGGCGTTAAGCTTGTAGGATATGTTCGCTTTGAAAAGGGCGAGGGCATAGAGAAAAAAGAGGAAAACTTTGCAGAAGAAGTTGCAAGCATGATAAAATAATTGCACTTTGCAAATAGAAAAAACGGGAACACAACGGAGTTATTTGCGGTGTTCCCTTTTTTGAAACAAAAAACCGTGTATAGGAGATAAACCGTATGGAAACAAAGTATAAGAGAGTGCTTATAAAAATCAGCGGTGAGGCGCTTGCGGGGCCGAACGGGTTCGGTCTTGACGAGGACACAATAAGCGCCATTTCAAAAAGCATTAAAAAGGTGTACGATCTCGGTGTTGAGATAGGAATAGTTGTCGGCGGCGGAAATATCTGGAGAGGCAGAAGCGGTGAAAATATGGACAGAACGAGAGCTGACCATATGGGAATGCTCGCGACTGCCATAAATGCGCTTGCGCTGTGCTCAGCCTTTGAAAATATGGATATACAGACGAGGGTTCAGACAAGCATAGAGATGCGCCAGATAGCGGAGCCGTATATAAGAAGCAGAGCAGTGCGTCATCTTGAGAAAAAAAGAGTCGTAATATTCGGCTGCGGAACAGGGAACCCGTTCATGTCCACCGACACGGCGGCAGCTCTTCGCGCGGTTGAAACTGAAGCGGACGTTATACTCCTTGCAAAAAATGTAGATGCTGTTTATGACAGCGACCCGAACGTGAACCCCAATGCAAAGAAGTTTGACAGGCTCACCTATACGGATATACTCAATAAAAACCTTGCAGTTATGGACTCCACAGCGGCATCGCTTTGCCGTGACAACAATATGCCTATCCTTGTTTTCGGAATCAAGGACCCTGAAAATATCGTAAGAGCTGTAAAGGGTGAGCAGATAGGCACGTACGTATCGAATGAAATTTAATTATATAAATAATAAAAGGAAAGGAAAGTGAAAGGCATGGCAAATTACCCGGAAATTGAAGAAAAAATGAAAAAGAGGATCGCCGGATATGAAAGCGAGCTTAAAACTATCAGAGCCGGAAGAGCAAACGCATCTGTACTGGACAAGATTTTTGTTGAATATTACGGCGTAAGCACACCTATCGGTCAGGTCGGAACGATTTCATCACCCGATCCGAGAACGCTTCTCATACAGCCGTGGGACGCGAGCATATTGAAGGATATTGAGAAGTCCATTCAGGCATCAGATCTCGGTATAGCTCCGCAAAATGACGGAAAGTCCATCAGGCTTTCGTTCCCTCCCCTTACAGAGGAGCGCAGACGCGAGCTTGCAAAGCTTGTTAAAAAGTATACCGAAGAGGTCAAGGTTCAGATAAGAAACGCAAGGCGCGACGGTATAGAGACAGTTAAAAATCAGAAGAAAAACGGCGAAATGACGGAAGATGATGTGAAGGCAGCTGAAAAGGATATTCAGAAACTCACGGATAAGTACATTGACCTTGCGGAATCAATCTGCGCAGATAAAGAAAAGGAAATAATGGAAATATAAGCTATGTTCGGAAGAAAGAAAAGAAGAAGTGAGATAGATCCGGACAGGCTTCCGGAGCATATCGGCGTAATCCTTGACGGCAATGGACGCTGGGCGAAAAAGCGCGGCCTGCCGCGGTCTGCCGGCCATTCGGCAGGAGCTGATACGCTCAAGAAAATCGTTACGGAATGCAATAACATAGGAATAAAATATATAACTGTTTATGCGTTTTCGACCGAAAACTGGAAGCGGCCTAAGGACGAGGTGGATTTTTTAATGAATCTTCTGCTTGACTATCTCAGAAATGCTGAAAAAACGCTTTCCGGTGAAAATGTCGTTATAAAGGCGATAGGCTCGCGCAAGGAGCTCAGTGCTGAGATACAGGAGCAGATAGTGAAAACCGAAGCTTTTACGGCGAAAAATTCAGGAATTGTCATGAATATTGCGCTTAACTACGGCGGCAGGGAAGAGATAGTTAACGCTGTCAGGGAAATAGTAAGCGACGTACAGTCCGGAAAAACAGACAGCGATGACATCGATGAAAGGCTGTTTTCCGACTACCTTTATACGAAGGGTCAGCCGGATATAGATTTGCTTATAAGAACCAGCGGAGAGCAAAGGCTCAGCAACTTTCTGCTTTGGCAGAACAGCTATTCGGAGTTGTGGTTTACCGATAAGCTTTGGCCTGATTTCAGTGTTGATGATCTGCACAGGGCAATTATCGATTTTCAGAGCCGATCAAGGCGCTTCGGCGCAGTTTAAGAGGTGGTATAAAATGTGGTTACGTGTTGTTACATCGCTTGTAGGGCTCGCCGTGTTTTTTGCAGTTGTAGCTGCGGGGCAGGCGGCTTTTACCGTGGCTATCTCGATAGTAACGGTCGGAATGCTGATTGAGATGTACAGTACGATAAAGAGCAAGGCGGTCCTTACCGTTACGGGATTTGTAAGCGCGGCTCTGATACTTGTGTCTATAATATTCGGAACATTTACAACAGGTACGGCGGCTGTTTTCAGCATATTTATATATCTTGCCGTAATGGTGATATGTCATACGAAAATAACGTACGCCGAGGCTGGAACTCACGCGTTTGTGACGTTTTTCATTACGATGTTTTTCGGAACGAATATACGCATTTTTGCGGAATTCGGGTTTGCCGTAATGCTGCTTGTTTTTATAAGTGCATGGGCGACCGATACGGGGGCATATTTCTCCGGAAGAGCGTTCGGAAAGCACAAGCTCGCTCCTAACCTGAGTCCCAAGAAAACCGTTGAGGGTGCTGTCGGAGGCATTGTATCGGCTGCCGTCTGCTGCGTTATATACTTGCTTATCATGAAAACAGCAGGCGCGCCGCTCAGCATAAATTATGGTGAAGCGGCAGTTATAGGTGCGTGTGCATCGGTATTTTCTCAAACCGGTGATCTTGTGGCATCCGCTGTCAAGCGTGACTGCGGCGTCAAGGACTTCGGCAATATTTTACCCGGACACGGCGGTATACTCGACAGATTCGACAGCGTTGTTTATGTAACGCCGGTTATATATTACCTGTTTGTTCTGTTGAGTAAATAGTGTACGTAATACGGTGCAATTATTTGTTAAAAATAACCATTGACTAACATAGCTAAATGTAGTATAATACTTCATACGGGATTTAGTTATCCCGTATGAAATGCCGATGTGGTGGAATTGGCAGACGCGCTGGACTCAAAATCCTGTGGTAGTGATACCGTATCGGTTCGACCCCGATCATCGGCACCAAATTAAGGGGCTGTAAAAAAACGTCAGTTTTTTTACAGCCCTTGCTGTATTCAAGGAAAGTAAATGAGGTTTTCTATGATTGATAAAATTTTAGAAGGTATGTTTGAGCTGTACAGCGGTGATGTAAAACGCATACAGCATTTTACAAAAGTTTTTGCATATGCTACTTATATCGGAAGAAAGGAAAAGCTTTGCGGCAAAGACCTCCTGATTCTCCAGGCCGCCGCTGTAGTTCATGATATAGGAATTCACGCCTGTGAGGAAAAATACGGAAGCTGCACCGGAAAGCTTCAGGAGAAGGAGGGCCCGGGTATTGCCGAAAAGCTTCTCGTAAAATGCGGCGCTGATGCTGACTTCGTAAGCAGAGTATGCTTTCTTGTGGCTCACCATCATACGTACTCAGCCGACAGCCTTGACTGGCAGATACTTCTTGAGTCTGATTTTCTTGTAAACGCATATGAAGATGGGCTTGAAGCCGAATCAATAATGACTGCTTTCCGCAAGATCTTCAAGACAGAGACCGGTAAAAAATTGCTTTGTGATATGTACGGATTATCACAATGAATATTTACATAATGTTAACACAATAGAGCATTGACGAAATATGGCTTAAATGATAAAATAATAAAGAAGAAGGTAATGTGCACTGCACGGCCAATATGACATGTTAATGAAAGGAGCAGCTGTTTTATTATGAGAAGCTGTATGTATTGCGGAAAAGACCTTGCTCCCGGTGAGGTGTGTGACTGTGCCGCTTCCGCGGCGGCAAGAGCAAAGAAGACCGGTCAGACTGAAAAAAGCGAAAACAAGCAAAGCGGATATACCGGCTGGCAGGAAAGTACCTACAGAACAGGGTATACGAAAAAGACGCGGAAAAAGTTCAGAGACTTTTTCAAAAAAGCCCCTAAATTCAGCGGCGAGGGGTTCAAAGACGCCGCCGGTGAAGTTTCCGGATTTACAAAGAGGTTCATGCGTGATCCGGTAAATACAGTTACAAATCCCGGTGTGCTGAGCATATGGCAGATTATTATAATAACGGTGCTTACGTCCCTTGTGCTGTCGCTTTGCACGTATTTTTCATATGTGCGTATCTTTTCTTCAATGCTGCATCAGGCGCTTGGCGCCGTGTCCGGGTTTGCGGAAATTGCTGCTCCGTCGTATAGGATAACGGCGTTGCTTGAGTACACACTCGTGGGGACGATATCGTATACTGTGTTGATATTTTTGTACTTTGCCGTGCTTTTTATTGTGAACAGGTT
>CALXSX010000036.1 GCA_944391265.1 uncultured Clostridia bacterium
GGGCGCAATTAAGCTCGCAAAAATATATTTTTACAAAAAGGGCATAAACAAATACGAGATAATATCGCTTTCACATTCATTCCACGGCAGAACATTAGCTACCGTTGCGGCAACCGGTCAGGAAAAATACCAGAAGCCGTACAGACCGCTCACGCCCGGGTTCATACAAGTTGAGCCAAACAGCATTGATGCAGTAAAGGCAGCGGTGACAGACAAGACTGCAGCCATTTTGATTGAGCCAATACAAGGTGAGAGCGGTGTTCATCCCATGGACGCAGACTACCTTAAAGCGGTGCGCAGGCTGTGCGATGAGCAGAACATAATTCTCATCTTTGATGAAGTTCAGACAGGTATGGGCCGCTGTGGAAAGCTTTTCGCATATGAGCTTTACGGGGTCGAGCCCGACATAATGACAAGTGCAAAAGCGCTCGGCGGAGGTATTCCGATAGGAGCCGTTCTTGCAAAAGACAAATTCGCAGCAGCATTTGAACCGGGAGATCACGGCACAACTTTCGGCGGGAATCCGCTTGCAACCACGGCAGGGCTTGCCGTATTCGACATATTTGAAAAAGAGCACCTCGTTGAAAACTCATGCGAGCGAGGCATATATTTCAAGAAAAGGCTCTGTGAGCTAAAGGAAAAATACGACGTAATAAAAGACGTGAGGGGTAGCGGCCTTCTTATCGGAATCGAGTTCGATGAGTCTGCGGCTCGCACCGTTTTTAACAAGCTTTTTGAAAGCAAGATACTCACAAGTCTTTGCTATAACACAATTCGTCTTGCGCCGCCGCTTATAATTACAAACGACGACATAGACTCTTTTGTCGGCGCACTCGAAAGCATACTCAAAAACATATAAGGAGACAAGAAGAAAATGAAAGATTTTATCAGTCTGCACGACATAACATCAGAACAGCTTACAGACCTGCTTAAGCTTGCAATAAAGCTTAAAAGCGAGTTAAAGCAAGGGATACCTCACCCTATACTGAAAGGCAAAACGCTCGGTATGATATTTACAAAATCATCTACGCGGACAAGGATATCTTTTGAAGTAGGAATGACGCAGCTTGGCGGCTATCCTCTGTTTTTGTCGAGCAACGACATACAGCTCGGCAGAGGCGAAACGATATATGACACCGCAAAGGTAATGGAAAGGTACCTGGACGGAATAATGATTAGGACATACGCTCACAGTGATGTTTTAGATCTCGCAAAATATGCCAATATACCGATCATAAACGCCCTGACCGACCTTCTTCACCCATGCCAGGTACTTGCCGATCTTCTTACGGCATATGAGCACAAGGGCCGTCTTGAAAACCTCAAAATGGCGTACATAGGCGACGGAAACAACATGGCACACTCAATAATGTACGGCACGGCAAAAGCAGGAATGAACTGCGCAATAGCAACGCCTGAAAATTACCGCTGCAATGACGAGGTTGTGCAGAATGCAAAAGATGATTTCAAAAAAAGCGGAAAATCTCTTGTTATAACAACAGACCCCATAGAAGCGATAAAAGACGCTGATATCGTATATACTGACACTTGGGTAAGCATGGGTATGGAAAGCGAAAAGCAGGAAAGAATCAAATCGTTTGACGGATACCAGGTAAATGGTGCGCTAATGAAGCACGCGAAGCCAGACGCCATATTTATGCACTGTCTGCCGGCATACAGGGGCTTTGAAGTAACGGAAGACGTTATCGACGGGCCGCAGTCTGTCATATTCGACGAAGCGGAAAACAGACTCCACGCACAGAAAGCGGTAATGGCTACTCTGATGAAATAACATACCATGAAACGGACGGTTAAATATGAATTATCAATCACTTTTTGAAGTAAGGATAGCTGACGAAGCAGACGTCGAAAGCATTCTTTCAATAACGAAAGAAGCATTCCGATCATACATAAAACTTGCAGGGATACCAACTGCGGCAGCACTCACGGAGACTGCCGAAGAGGTAAAAAAAGACATACAAAACAAGATCGTGCTTATTGCTCTTTCTGACAATGTTCCGGTCGGATGCGTCAGGGTGCAGATTTTTGACGACAACACGGCATACCTCAGCAGATTTGCAGTAAAGACAACAAGCCAGAACAACGGTATCGGTAAATCGATAATGAACCTTGTAGACAAAATCATGATGGAACATAAAATAAGTGAAATTTCGCTGCACACAGGCTCAAAGATAACCTCGCTTATACGGTTTTATTACGGAAGAGGCTTCTATATTGACTCTACCGACAAGTCAAGGGGTTATGTCAGAGCACTTCTTAAAAAAGAATATCATTACGATAAATAAAAAAGCTTAAGCTTGATTTGTTATTACATAAACAGGGGATGCTTAAAAACAAAAGTTTTTAAGCATCCCCTGCTGCTAACTATAGCAGTTTTAATCCTTAAAAAGCTCGCTGTAAACTGTCTTTGCGGCTGATATGCTCTTTGTACAGTAAATATTGTAAAAATTTACCACTCTTGCAAATTTATCAAGATTATCAAATGTTCTCCCCACCTGTGTTTTGGGTATGTACACCTGAGTGAGAAGCCGCTCGAGGAAATCTGTGCATCGCTCGATTGCGTCCCTCTCGCTTCTGTTTACAAAGCAAACGTCGGTAAGGTGTACAACATCGTTTTTGCTAAGCCCCTCTTTCCCGTTCCACGGCGTGCCGTACGCGTACGCCTTGCCGCCATACACCCTTATAAGGGGCTTGTCGCCGTTAATGATTTCACACTCTTCGCCGAGCAGTTTTTTCCAATACAGGGTGTGCGTTGTCTTCCCGACCCCGCTCTTTGCAAGAAACGCAATCCCTCTGTCTCTTACGCGGATAACCGAGCCATGCATCAAAAACCCGTCGCGCTCTGAAAGCTTCTCCGCGATTTTCCTGTACACGGCAAGCGTTTCAAGATATTCCGGAGGTGCGTCCTCTGTTTTCTCAGCACTTATATCCGCATCGGAAACTGTTATCTCAAAATCTACATCTCCAGCTTGTGTTATATAGTCCTTGCACATATTCTCAATGTACGGATATTTGTTCATGACTTTTATATTCATATCCGCTATTTTTAAATACATCATACACGGTATCCTTTTTTGTTAAAATATATTTCCCAGCGTCCTAAACTAACAAACAGCATATGAAATAAACAAACTGCTGCTTCATTTCAGGCCGCTCCAAAGCAGGAGAGATTGCAGCTTGATTTCCGCGTTATTCTTCCTTTTCAGGCTCATCAATAACCTTTACCTCAATCTCCATAACGCGTTTGGAATCGATTCTCATAACAGTCACCTCTACATTTTCAAACACAAACGAATCGCCGACACTCGGAATCTTGCCGAGTTCCTCTATTACCCAGCCGCTGACTGTATTTGATATGTATTCCTTGCCGCTCTTGTTCAACTCAAAAATCTTAAACATATCATCAAGATTCGCCGTACAGAGAATCCTGTAAGTATTTTCGCCGACCTTTTTGAACTCCTCCACTACCTCGTCATGCTCATCCCAAATATCGCCGACAAGTTCTTCAAGTATATCCTCAAGAGTCACTATTCCCTGCGTGCCGCCGTACTCGTCAATAACTATGGCTATATGCGTTTTCTGAATCTGAAGCTGCCTTAACAGAGCTGATATTTTCGTAGTCGGGGTTGTGTACAAAATCGGCTTTATTATGGATTTTATATCCTTCATATTTTTATAATTTTTATGGAAATCCTTTTCGTTTATAACGCCGATAACATTGTCTATGTCGTCCTCGTAAACAGGCAATCTCGAAAAACCGTTTTCTTCAAAAACTTCAAGGATTTCATCAGGCGCCATATCCGCCCTGACCGCCACAACATCTACTCTGGGAGTGATTATATCGATAACGTCTAGATCGTTAAATTCAATTGCTGACCGTATCAGATTTCCCTCATGCTTATCGATTCCGCCCTCGTTTTCCGCCTCGTCGATTATCGTTATAAGCTCCTCTTCGGTTATTCCTTTATCGCCTGAGGATTTAAATATTTTTGAAAGCAGCATCTTGAGTCCCATAAACGCGTAGTTAAACGGCGCGAGTATAATGGTGAAAAACTTCAAAATGGGCGCAGAAAACATAGCAAAGCTCTCAGCGTTTTCCTTAGCAATGCTCTTCGGAGATATTTCTCCGAATATGAGCACGACTATAGTCATTACAATGGTAGAAATAGTAACTCCGTTATTTTTAAAATATTGTGTAAATACTATCGTCGCAATTGACGCGGAAGCAATGTTCACTATATTGTTGCCTATGAGTATGGTCGACAGCAGTCTGTCGTAATTCTCATACAGCTCAAGTGTTAAAGCCGCCCTTTTATTCGTTGGCGCAAGATTTTTTATTCTGATTCTGTTCATGGTAGAAAACGCAGTCTCGCTCGCTGAAAAGTAAGCAGAAAGCGTCACCAGTACAATAAGTACCACTATTAAAGTCATAAAATTTTACCTCTCTGAATTAAATTATCGTTATATCTGTGCTGATATATTACGATCATAGCTTCAGACAGGATAAAAACAAACAAGACGCACCAAAAACAAGCCGAAAACCGTTCGCCGTTCTCGCCCTTTTCAAGTGCGTCATGTCCTTGTATTTCAATCTTAAGCCATCAGTATCGGATAAACAGGCATCATCCACTGAATTCCCACCTCGCAAAATTATGTATTTGACAGTATTGTAACATACATTTTTAATTTTGTCAAATCAAATTTTACGATTTTAAAAAATTTATTTTTTTTTGCGGGGTTGTGTCTGACACAGTCATTCAAGTCAGCTTCTTAGTGACATCCGGCAAATATCTGCCTGATTTTGTCATAATCAAGGTCTACATAACTTTTTACAGTTCTCGTCCTGCCGAATGTACAAAGCTCCGCAAGAGCTTCAGAATCCTCCGGGATACCGAATTCTCTCAGCCTCGAGGGCATTCCAAGTGTTTTAAAGTACTCCTCCATACAGCCTGCACAGCTTTCTGCTGCCGAAAGTTCGTCTTTTCCCGAAACATCAAAAACTCTTTCTGCAAACTGCGCAAACCTTGACGGATTTGCCTTGCAGACAAATCGTGCCCATGCCGGGAAAAGAACGGCCAGTCCCGCACCGTGAGCTATAAAATCATATTTACCGCTCAGCGCATGCTCAAGCTGGTGCTCGGCAAGCGAATTTTCCCTGCCGCAGCCCGTCAGATCGTTGTGAGAAAGCGATGACGCCCACATAACCGTTGCTCTCGCCTCGTAGTTGTCCGGCTCGCTCATGAGAACTTTACCCGCTGATATCACAGCCTTTAAAAGCCCTTCGGCTATACGGTCGGTCAGATCGGTCGGCTCACAAACTGTGAAATATCTTTCCATCGTGTGCGACATTATATCAACTATTCCGCAAGCTGTCTGATATTTGCTGACGGTGTACGTAAGCTCTGGGTTACATATGGCGAAACGACATCTGTTAAAATCGCTGTTAAATCCGCGCTTGACATTTATCTCCGTATTCGTAAGGACGCACGAAGAGCTCATCTCGCTCCCCGCCGCCGATATAGTCAGAACGCATCCGACAGGTAGCGCCGCTGCCGGCGTTGCTTTCCTCGATGAAAAATCCCACACATCGCGCTCAGTCACCGCTCCGCACGCGGTAGCCTTTGACGAATCTATAACGCTTCCGCCTCCGACTGCAAGTATCATCTCAACTTTTTCCGCCTTTGCCGCCTCTGCTGCTTCTCTTACGAAAGAAAGCTTCGGATTCGGCTCAACTCCGCCCATTTCCACAACCTCTATACCGTTTTCTTTAAGCGATTCCATTATCTCGTCATAAAGTCCGCTTTTCTTTATGCTGCCCTTGCCATACTGCAGCATGATTTTTTTAAACCCATATTCTTTTATAACAGCGCCGGCTTCCCTGTGTCTGCCTTTGCCGAAAAGCACCTTCGTGGGTGCATAATACGTAAAATCAAGCATGAATTAAGCTCCTTTCGTTACGACCAAAATGCTCACAGCTTCTCGCTCCACTCGCTTTCTTTGAACCCGACAAGCACATTGCCGCCCGATATGAGTATCGGTCTTTTTACGAGCATTCCGTCAGTTGAAAGCAGCTTTAGCTGCTCTTCGTCCGACATTTCCGGAAGCTTTGTTTTAAGCGACATTGATTTGTAGAGCATACCCGACGTATTGAAAAATTTCTTCAGCGGCAGTCCGCTCTTTTCATGCCAAGCCCTGAGCTCCTCATAGGTCGGATTTTCAGTCTTTATATCGCGCTCCTCATATTTTATGCCCTTGTCATCAAGCCATTTTTTTGCTTTTTTACAGGTACTGCATTTAGGATAGCATACAAATTTTACCATAAATCTCCCTCCCGAATTCATCTCACCTTATGTAATAAACGTAATCTTGTTTCCTCGGAGCGGCCTCGCGGGGTTCGCCGTCAGCGTATCCGAGCACGCAGTGGCCAATGCCTTCATAGTCTCCGGAGATTCCCAGATCCTTCAGCATTTTCTTTCCCTCTTCCGACTCAAACTCCTCTTTTGCCCTGTGAATCCAGCAGCTTCCCACGCCCTCGCTGTGAGCGGCAAGCATAAGGTTTGCCATTACAAGACTTCCGTCATAAACGTGTGTAGCTCTTGATTTGTCGGCAAGCACTATCAGAACGACAGGGGCTCCATAAAACGGATCGGAATCGACGCCCATTATCTGCGCGTTCATTTGTGACAGTCTGTCCCTTACGTCTTTGTTTGTAACGGCGATGATTATTGGTGACTGCTGTCCCATACCTGTTGCGGCATACGTTCCGGCTTTAATTATCCTTTCCAAAACATCGTCCTCAATCATATCGGGCTTGTACTTTCTCACACTTCTTCTCGTTAATATGTTGTTTAATACTTCGTTCATGATTAAAACCTCCTGTTTTTATTTTACGCTTTTTATTTCCTGCAGCTGAAATCTGTATTTTTGATTTGCCCCGGGATACTTGTTTTTGTCCACCTCGTCTGAAAAACAGGAAAGCGGACGCACCCAAAGCCTGCCTTCACCATAAAGCTCGCGGTAAATAACGCAGTCTTCACCGGTCTCAGAATCTCTTGCCATATCTTCGACAAGATAATAATCACCTTTGAAATGCCTGTATATTCCCTTTATTTTAATATCCCGCATCATAAACACCGTCCCCGAAAGAATATTTGCTAAGCTCTTTTTGCAACAAAATCCGCAAGCTCCTCCGGAGTGGAAACTATCTTATCTGCGCCTGCATCCAAAAGCTCTTTCTCCGTGCGAAAACCCCAAAGCACACCTATCGTAAATGTTTTCGCGTTCACTCCGGTACCTATATCTATGTTGGTATCGCCTACCATGCACGCCTCATCGGGCGCTGCTCCGTATTTTTGGCAGATCTTTAAAAATCCGGTCGGATTCGGCTTCATAGGCACGTCCTCCGTCTGGCCCTGGATATGGTCAAAAAATCCCTTGCCGAACACGTCCTCAACAACAAGCCGTGTCACATTGTCCGGTTTGTTTGATAAAACAGCGATTTTCACGCCCTTCTCCTTTATTTTTGTAATGGCGTCGATTATCCCGTCAAAAGGCTTGGTAAGATACATAAAATTGCCTTCGTATGCGCTGTCGTATATTTTGCAAGCTTTTAGAAAATTATCTTCGGTATCCACGCCTCTAAATGCAAGCGCCCTGTGAAGCAGAACGCTTCGTCCGCTGCCTGCCATATACTTGAACTCGTCCTTTTCTATGCTCTCAAATCCGAGCTTACCGAGCGTGTAATTTACAAAATATGCTATTGACGATAGTGTATCCATAACCGTTCCGTCAAGATCAAAAACACAAACCTTTATCATAAATATAATATCCTTTCCGAGTGTTGTTTCTACACTGTTATTATAATTCCAAAATAATTTTTTTTCAAGTCCAACAGAGTTTTTCATCATTTCGGATAAACATTAAAGTTCCGAAAGTATAAATTTTCAAAAAATTCGCCAAACTATTCTAAGAAATACCTGTAAAAAGTCGGTGATAATTAACATGAAAAAGAAAATGCTGCTCAATATTTTTTATTCCGTATCAGGGTCGCTTGCCTACGGAGTCGGTATCTGCTGTTTTTTAAACTCTTCAAACATAGCCCCCGGCGGGGTTTCAGGCATCAGCATCATGGCGAATTATCTTTTTGGGCTGCCTATAGGTATTACTTCGGTCCTGATAAACATACCCATTCTTGCGATTGGTTACTTCAAGCTCAGCAAGAGACTTATAACTCACACGGCTGCCGTGCTCCTTTTTTCATCTTTCATAACAGACTATATCGTGAGTCCGTTTTTCCCAATATACTCGGGAGACAGACTGCTTGGCAGCGTTTTCGGCGGCGTCCTGATAGGTGTAGGTCTGGGACTTATCTTCTCAGGAGGTAACACCACCGGCGGCACGGACATATTGTCCCTTCTTCTCAAGTTAAAATTTCCGCAGCTGAGAATAGGTATTGCCATGCTGATAATAGACGGAATCATACTCTCATCATCAATTATCGTGTTCAAGAATATCGAATCAGCTCTTTACGGTATAATAGCGCTGTTTTGCTCGTCTATGCTTATCGACCGTATAGTTTATGCCAGTGACAGGACAAGTCTGACTTTCATCATCTCTGCAAAACACAGCGAGATAGCAAAAAAAATTCTCACTGAGCTCGGAAGAGGCGTGACAATTATAGACGGCGTCGGCGGATATACAAAAAGCAGCGTAAAAATAATAATGTGTGCCGTAAGGCGCCAGGAGTTTCCGCAGCTAAAGGAACTAACATTCTCCGAGGATGCATGCGCTTTTCTCTCCACTGTATCAACGGAGGGGATTTTTGGCGAAGGTTTTTATAAAAACAGCCCTTTTTGACATATTTTTGTATAATGTCCTTGAAAAGTTTCAGTTTGTATGTTATAATATCTTCGGCGCTTTATTACAAAATAAGAATTTCGGGAGGTAAATATCTTTATGGCGAAAAAAAAGAAGAGAAATTCGCAGTCAAATAACGGCGCTCAAGGCGATATAAAAAATAAAAACAACAAAACAAAAACAGAACTGCCCGACAAGACCACCGCGGTAAAACCGCCTCAATTCCCTTTTTTACTGAGGAGATTTGCCGAGATGCTCGCGCTTGCGGTAATTTGTTCTGCTCCGGTTTCGCTCGCGTATTTGCTGGGGCTTCCGCGGACAGTATCCCTTGCTTACAAGGTGATGGGTTTATCTGCGGCTGCGTTTGTGCTGGCAAATATATATTTTTTAAGAGCGTTTTTCTACAGTATGGGAAACAAGTACATATACTTTAAAGTAAATCTGACAGCATATGCTATGTTCACCGTTTTGCACTTTGCTGTTTTGTGCATATTCGGAGATTGGACGCTGCCTTCTGTTTATTCGTTTATCTATATGCCTGCCAAGGTTTTAAACCTGTTTCTCTATGTTCTTTTCCCGGGCGCAGAGCAGTTTTATCTGAATCTTGCCGCAGCAGCAGCTCTGGATATTTTAATGTTTATCGTTATACTCGCAGCTCCGCTTGAAATGTACAAGCTTGACAAGCCGCGTAACACAAGGAGGGTATCTTAAAAATGACCGATATTAAATTAAAGGAAAAATACACCCTGGATGACCTTATGGAAATTCTCACCGTACTGAGAGGTGAAAACGGCTGTCCGTGGGATAGAGCGCAGACGCATGAAACTATAAAAAAGTGCATGATTGAAGAGGTTTATGAAGCTATTGACGCTCTTGACAGC
>CALXSX010000037.1 GCA_944391265.1 uncultured Clostridia bacterium
AGATTCGACGGATATGCGGCAATGTCCTCTGTCGGTGCGACAAGCGCTCTTATCAATTTGATGATAAATCTGTTTATTGGATTTGCAACAGGAGCCGGAGTGATAATCTCGAGGTATTTCGGTGAAAGAAATTCAGCAGGGATGAAGAGGGCTGTCAGCACTTGCGTAGGAATATCTATCATTTTCGGGCTTGTCGTTATGGGTATTGGATTAACATTTGCCCGCCCGCTTCTTACGATAATGTCATGTCCTGCAGACCTGATAGACGGAGCCGAGCTTTATATGCGCATATATTTTATTGGTATGCCGGCGTTCATGCTTTTTAACTTTGGCAGCGGTGTTATGAGGGCTGTAGGCGATACAAAGCGTCCCCTTAGATTTCTTACCATTTCCGGGCTTGTAAATATAGCGCTTAATTTGTTATTTGTAATTAAATTTAGAATGGGAGTTGCCGGAGTTGCATGTGCGACTGTTATTTCTCAGTGCCTGAGTGCGTTTTTTGTTATGAGGTGCATAGTATCAACTAAGGAAACGTATATGTTTAGTTTGAAAGATATAAGAATATTTAAAAGAGAGTTTATTTCTATGACGAAAATAGGTCTGCCTGCAGGAGTACAGGGTAGTTTGTTCTCTCTTTCAAACGTAATTATCCAGTCGTCGGTAAACAGCTTCGGAAGCGTCGTTGTGGCTGGGAATACAGCGGGAATGAACGTTGAGTCGTTTTTGTATGCGCTCTTAAATTCCATTTCGCAGGGAACGCTGACATTTACCGGTCAAAACTACGGCAAGGGAAATATAAAGCGCATAAAGGAAGGATTGTGGAAAAGCTTTGTGCTCGAGTTTGCACTTGTGTTTACTGCTACAACGCTCACAATTATATTCAGCGGCAGTATTTTGTCGATTTATTCAAAGGATGCTGAGGTTATACGTGTGGGAATGGTGAGACTTCTAATTACAGACTGCCTTTATTTCCTGTGCGGTTTTAATGAAGTGCTTGCCGCGGTGCTCAGAGGCCTGGGAAATTCAGTAATGCCAATGATTACAACTGTTTTTGCCATATGCGGACTGAGAATAATATTTATAATGACAATCTTTTCAAGCATAAGAACTCTTGAAAGTCTTTATGTGACGTACCCCGTTTCATGGCTTATTGCAGCAGTGCTTAATGCTGTGTGCCTTGTATTTACGTGGAAGAAGCATGCCGCTGTTCAAAGCGGTTAAATACATTTGTACAATTTATACTGTAAAACACTTTACATATTACTTTTTTTTTTTTTTATTAAAAAAAAATAAAAATCTATTGACAAATACAAGAAAAACGAGTATAATTATTTAGGTGTTCCGGTGGATTGTAAGGATTTGTCGGATGGTAAGATTATTGCCCGCTGCGGCGGTTGTAGGAGGTGCAGACATGAAGAGAACGTTCCAACCCAAAAAACGTCAGAGAGCCAAAGAGCATGGTTTTAGAAAGAGAATGAGTACTTCTTCCGGAAGAAAGATTTTGGCAAGCAGAAGACAGAAAGGCAGAAAAAAACTGTCTGCATAGTTCGTGCTTATAATTGACGGACAGGCAAGGAGTAGGGGACGGTAGGTCTTGTTGCTTTTTGCCTTTTTTTTTAATAACTATGAAGAAAGAAAATGTACTTAAATTAAATAGGGATTTCAGACGTCTTTATGCACGTGGCAAAAGCGCTGTATGCGGATGCGTAGTAGTGTATGCTTTGAAAAATAAGAAAGGGCTCCTGAGAGCGGGTCTTACTGTCGGAAAAGGCGTCGGCGGCGCTGTCAGCCGCAACAGAGCAAAACGTATCATGCGTGCAGCTTTCGACGAAGCAAAGCTGTGTGTCGATTCTGGATACGATATTATTATAGTGGCAAGGAACAGAATCAACGGGAAGAAGAGCGGCATCGTTGCAAGAGATTTAATAAAAGCTTTTGATGAGTTGAGCATGATTGCCCAAAAGCGCGGCGATGAAAGGGAGAATCAATGAAGAAAGTATTACTTAGTATTATTTCATTTTACAGACGGCACATATCTCCGCTTAAGGGTGCCCCATGCTGTCGGTTTATTCCAACCTGTTCTGAATATGCATATACCGCCGTGGAGCGGTACGGGGTGATTAAGGGAGGAGCACTTGCTGTGTGGCGCCTCCTGAGGTGTCAGCCGCTTTGCAAAGGCGGGTACGACCCAGTCCCTTGATAAAAATTATGAGAGGATATATATAGTATGTTTCATTATCTTATAACAAGACCTCTCGGCTATTTGATAGAAGTAATATATAATGTGGTTCAAAATTACGGTTTTGCGATAATATTGTTTACAGTACTGATTAAACTGATATTGCTGCCGCTAAACGTCAGGTCACAAAAAGCGATGAGAAAGCAGCAGAAAATTCAGCCTATAATAGCCGAGTTACAGAAGAAATATGAAAATGATAAGGACAAGCTCCAGCGCGAGATGATGAAGATTTATAAGGAAAACAACGTGAGCATGCTTGGAGGCTGCCTGCCGATGCTTATCCAGTTTCCTATACTTATAGGCTTGTACCAGGTAATACAGAGACCTATAACATATCTTGCCGGCGTTGCCGACTGGGCGTCAGCAGAAGTTGTGGAAAAGGTAACATTTCTTAAAGACCAGATGATGCAGCTTTATCCGGGGGTTATAGGTAATCTTGCAAATACAGACGTTGCTGCACTTGAAAAAACAGGACAGATTCAAATATCGAACTGGGCATCACTAATAAACGGAAGCTCAGACCCCTGGGCGTTCAACTTCGATTTTTTAGGGCTTGACCTTTCAAATACTCCATCTGCTGCAATTACAAGACTAATGGCAATGGACTTCTCGGACTGGAGTGTAATTTTGCTTTTATTGATACCTGTTCTCGCTGCCCTTGCGACTTTACTTGGTACAAAAATAACGCAGATGCAGACAGGCGCAAGAACGGACGGTACGGATAAGGCATCTCAGATGACCAGCACAATGAATATAATGATGCCGCTCATGACTGGATTTTTTGCTTTCACACTTCCTTCCGGAATGGGCGTTTACTGGATAACGAGCAGTCTTGTTCAAGTTCTTCAGCAGGTTTTGCTCAATTATTATTTTGATAAGAAGGGAGATATTGTTGATGTCAAATTACCTGAAAAAAACAGAAAAAACGGGAAAAAGCGTTGAGGAAGCGTTAGAGCTTGCTCTTGCAGAGCTTGGCGCCGACGAAAGTGATGTTGAATATACTGTGTTGGAGGAGCCCGCAAAGGGATTCCTCGGTATTGGTTCTAAAGATGCTGTTGTAAGTGTTCAGCTTAAGGACAGCGTTTTGTTCACGGCGAAAAAGTTTCTCGGAAATGTGTTTGATGCGATGAACCTTGATGTTGGAATTGATGCCGTTCGCGCAGACGATTGTGTGAACATAGACCTTTCCGGAGATAATATGGGAATAATCATTGGCAAGAGAGGCGATACTCTTGACAGCCTGCAATATCTTACGTCGCTTGTTGCTAACAAGGACAGAAATAGCGAATATACGAGAATAAGCATTGATACTGAGGGTTACAGGGAAAAAAGGGTAGAATCTCTTAAAGCGCTTTCAAACAGGCTTGCTGACAAGGTTGCAAAGTCGGGTAAGAAATATACTCTTGAACCGATGAATCCTTATGAAAGGCGTATAATTCATGCGAATCTCCAGGATAGTGAAGATGTTACCACTTTTTCAATCGGTGAGGAGCCGCATAGAAAAGTAGTTATTGCTCCTAAGCATGAGAGAAGAAGAAGCTCTGGCAAGAAATCTGCTCCCAGACATACGTACACAATTGATGAGGACTTGCCTAAGACGTATCCGGGCGGCGGTCAGCCTAAATTCAATAAGGCAAAGGCGAGCAGCTTTGAAGAGTATTTGGCAGAACACGAAAATGACTGATTTTAAATGGGCTGTAAAAAATTTCGATTTTTACAGCCCTCGTTTTTTTGAGAAGGGTGCAGTAAATGAAAAAAAATGACTCTTTGATTATTGAGATTACCGACATAACAAACGAGGCTATGGGAGTAGGTCACGCGGAGGGCATGGCGGTTTTTGTCCCGAAGACCGCTCCGGGAGATGTTATAAGAGCAGTTATTGTCAAGGTTAAATCATCATACGCGTACGCAAGATGTTTGGAAGTCATAAAAAAATCGGAATATAGAGTTACTCCGCCATGCTATGTTTTCGGAACGTGCGGAGGCTGTCAGCTCATGCACATCATCTATAACAAGCAGCTTGAACTAAAGAAAAGCTTTATTGAAAATTCCCTCAAGAGGATAGGCAAGATAGGAGATCTCCCTGAAATAGAAATGATAGGCTCGGATTTTCAGACAGGATACAGAAATAAAATGATATTTCCTGTTGGAAAAGATAGAAACGGAGAGATTGTCTGCGGGTTTTATGCAAAACGCAGTCACAGCATTATACCTGTGAATACGTGTATGTTAGGACTAAATGACTGCGCGCCTGTAATAAACGCACTTCTTAGTTATATGAAAGAATGCGGTGTAGAGCCATATAACGAGGAAGAACATACCGGGATCATACGTCGCCTTTTTATTAGGTATGCACTCAACAGCGGTCAGACAATGGTTGTAATATCGGCCAATGCAAGAAGTCTTAAAAATGAAGATAGTCTGACGAGCCTTATATTGAAAGCCGATCCCTCCGTCACATCGATAATTTTGAATACTAACGACAAGAGAACGAACCTAGTTTTGGGCGAGCGCAACAGGACGATTTACGGAAGCGATACAATATCAGATACGCTGTGTTCAAACGAGTATGTCATATCTCCGCATAGCTTTTTTCAGGTTAATCCGCACCAAACTGAGAAGCTTTATAACAAGGCGTTAGAGCTGGCGGACATTGACAAGAATAAATACGTGATGGATATTTACTGCGGCATAGGGACCATTGCTCTTACCGCAGCGAAAAAGGCGAAAAAGGTCATAGGCGTGGAAATTGTTCCTGAAGCCGTAGAGGATGCTAAAATAAATGCCGCCAGAAACGGTATTGAAAACAGCGAGTTTATTTGTGCGCAGGCGGAGGATGCTGTCCCACCGCTGATAGAAATGGGCGAAAAGCCAGACATAGTTTTTCTTGATCCTCCAAGAAAGGGCAGCGACGAGAAAACTCTCGCCGCCATCTGCTCAGCCGAGCCTGAGAAAATAGTCTACGTTTCGTGTAACGCTGCCACTCTCGCCCGTGATGTCAATTATATCGGAAAATTTGGCTACCGCCTAAGCAAAATATGCGGCGTTGACATGTTTCCAAATACTGTTCATGTGGAGACAATAATGTTGCTACAACGCCGAGATACATAGAAATCCTTGAATTTAAGCACTTTGCGAAGCATACGGTGTTTAATTTGGAAGGTGAAAAATATCGAAATAAAGAGATAAAAAATTACATAATCGTAAAAGTAGCAATTGATATGGTGTGTGGGAACACAAGAAAATAATCAATATTATATCTGTTTAATCAAAAAGAGATGCCTTATTTTGAGCATCTCTTTCGCTATATATAGGAGAAAAACCATGAAATGCTTACTGAAATATCGCTGGGTAAAGCTGATGCGCTCGCATCTTCCTGAGGGCAAGGGCGTAATGGGCGCATGGGCGCGTCTGGCTTCCCGAGCTGCGTTTCGTAAAGGGAATGCCTCCTATTGCGGTTATAAAAACCCTGTAATGCCCGGCATGTGGTCCGGCGGTATCGTTGGACTGAAAAGCATTCTTGGCGTCAGGACACGGAAACAGGCGTTAGAAACAATGGATACGCTGTCACGGCTTGGGTATATCAAATACGAGCTGGACCCGCACACGAAAAAGCTGACCTATCTCATAACAGACTGGGTCGTGGAATGCTCAGGCGAGGAATGCGCGGAAGGAAACGTATACGCTACAGACGGCTACGGCTTCCTCTGCCTCCCCCGCAGCATTACACAGCGGCTTTCAGACAATAAATACATATTCGATGAATCGGACGCATGGCTTGATCTGTGGTGCCGCACGGTATACATGGACAAACGCAATGCGTTTTCTTTTTTGGCGCCGGCTGTCCAGTATGAAAGCTGCGGCGCCGTACTGACTTTGGAAACCCTCGGCAGACGCTGGGGCTGGGAAAAGACAAAGGTATGGAGATTTTTCAAAAAATACGGGGATGTCTTTGCTTTGTACCGTCTGCCCGGCTCCTACGGATGCCTGGTTTTTAATAAAATATATCCGGTATGTGAGGAAACTGTCTTGCCGACGCAGGACAAAATCATGCGTATTTTAGAGGAAATACGTATTCTTGCAAAGGGAAAACGGAAAGAAGCTTCCGATCACGAACACATCAACAAGATGGTTGTATGGTACAGTAAAAATGTCATAGAAACAATACTGTCAGAACCGGAAGAAACCCGCGTTGCACTTTCGCCCCATATAATACGCGCGTATTTTTCTCACTGTCGGAATTGTAAGAGTTATATTTATGACTGCAAGGGTTGTTATAGCCTTCGGTCAGAAAAAAAGAAAACGGGATATATCCGCGGGCCGTGTGCGCCTGTGGATATTACGAGGATAGCAAAGGAGTTATTCACATATGAGCAATAAACAAAGCAAAAAAGCTGCGTACAAGCAGGAAGAAGACCGTATTGTAGCGCATTCGGAAGCCTTTATCGAGCTTTTGGTAAGGCGCGGGATACTCGGCGACCAAAAGATAGATAACGAGAAGATACGCATAGCGCAGCAGGAAAAGAAGAAAAACACGTACCACAACACGCTTATGCTTTTAAAACATTACCGGACGATCGCATGGATGCTTGAATGTTTCCCCGATTCCATCGCCGAGGAGCTGGATCAGCCGTTCGGCGGCCTGGATGAGCTGATAGACCGGATCGATATCGAATCCTCGCTGGATAATAAAAAGCTTGAAAGCAGGATTGCGGGTATTCAGAAATCACGGATACTTCTTGACCGGGTAAACGAGGCGCTGACGGTGTTGAAGAAAAAGCCGTCAGACGGAGAACGTTTGTATAACCTGATTTACCAGACCTACATAACGCCGGAAAAACTGAGCCTGACAGACCTTCTGTACCGTCTCGACTTATCCCCGCGCCATTATTACCGGCTGCGGGAGCAGGCTGTAACGATCTTATCCATCAGGCTTTGGGCGTCCCCGGCAAAGGACGTGGATTTCTGGCTTGAAATGCTGACGCTGCTGGAAGGATTGAACTGAAAATGCAGGGTAAATAAATTGGCACAAAATTGGCGCGGTTTTGCCGATGACAAGCGATTGAAGCTGTGGTATACTGGTATCGTCCCAAAATGGGATCTGACAAGCGGAATGCCGTTTTAAAGCCTTGAAAAGCTTTGAAACGGTATTTTTATTGCCAAAATTACAGAAGGAGGTTTTTGAGCATGGTCAAACAATTAGGCAAAAACGGCAGGCTTCAAACGGCATACTGGTCGCTGGTCGGTATGGTATCTGCTGCGCTCGTCTCCGTACAGCCTGTCATGGCTGATACGATCTGGGAGAGGTTTTCGACCATTATGAGGGACGTCTATGGCGAGATAGTAGCCATAAGCACAATCGTCGCAGTCACAGTCGCTGCAATTGCGCTGGTTGTCAGAATGGTATCGAGGAACCAGCGCGCCGTTGATGAAGCAACGAGCTGGCTCAAGCGTATCGTTATCACATGGATCGTATTGAACTCGCTCGGATTCGTCGTTGCGTACCTGCAGCCGTTGATTTCCGGCGGAAATTACACAGGCTGAGGACAAGCGGTCAGGCAGGACGGAGGTGATGAAATTTGCTTGACTGGATTTTTGAGGGTATCGTCACATGGATAAGCAGTGTCGTAGCCCAGCTGATGGACGCCGCGTCAGGGCTGTTTTTAAACGCACTCGGCACGGACATGACGGCGATGGAAGAATACTTTACTTTTGTGAAAAAAGCGTTTA